>JALTZQ010000176.1 GCA_027046105.1 Pyrodictiaceae archaeon | reverse complement strand
TACAATTGCTCATATTCGAGGACTATGCTTGTCCCTATTGTAGAGCATTCTACGAGAAACTGTACCCAGAGCTAAGAGAAATGATATACAATGGCACAATCAGGTTTAGCGTGGTTGACTTCATAATTCACGAAGATGTTAGACCCCTCCACAAACTTACATACTGTCTGTACAACATAACCAGTGATGGAAGGCTACTTGAGGAAACCATCCTAGAGATCTACAAGATATTTGGTAGTAAAGGTAAACCACCATCAGAAGACGACATGCTTCTAAAACTGAAGAAGAAGGTTGGAAAAGACCTTATCGATAGAATACTTGATTGCAGTTACTCCGAGAACGCCGACCAGTATCTCAGCGAGAGCAAAGAGTTAGCCGCAACAATAGGAGCACGTGGGACGCCCACAATCGTTATATGGAGATCAGAAAACACCATTGGTGTTGTAGTGCCTGGTCTACCTCAAAAGGAAGAATTACTAGAGATCATCAACTACTTCCTAAGCACTTCCTAAAGCTCCGATGCACATTATACGAGTTGGGACCCGGGTTTAACGGGTAAATTAACGGGTAAAACCAGTTTCTTCTACAAAGCTATCGTAATGGGTAGTAGTTTTATTTTTGGGCTAGCTCCTTGCTTACGCCTGGTACACATATTCAAGCCACAGTATGGTCACGCGACATAGGGTGAGCGGGGCGTATACCTAATGTCTACTATATTGGAGGTCCAAGATCTTCGTGTCTACTACTATACTCTTAGGGGTATTGTAAAGGCTGTTGATAGCGTGAACCTAGCGCTAAGGGAAGGGGAGGTTCTCGGTATAGCTGGTGAATCTGGTTGTGGCAAATCAACTCTTGCATATGCGTTAATCCGTCTAGTACCTCCTCCAGGGAGAATTGTCGGTGGAAGGATTCTGGTAGATGGTGAGGATATTACAAGGATGAGTGAATCTGAGATACGTAGAAATGTCCGTTGGAAGAAGATTAGTATGATTTTCCAAGGTGCAATGAATGCACTTAATCCTGTATATACTGTAGGATACCAAATTGCTGAAATCTTCATGCTTCACGAAGGAATGCCAAAGAAAGAAGCCATGGAAAAAGCTGGTGAACTCTTGAAAATGGTTGGTCTAGACGAGTCAATGGTTCGCCGCTATCCACACGAACTTAGTGGCGGCCAAAAGCAACGAGTGGTCATAGCAATGGCACTAGCTCTAAGGCCAAAGATTGTTATCGCTGACGAACCTACTACCGCATTGGACACAATAGTACAAGCACAGATACTAAACTTGCTAAAGAAGCTTAAACAGGATCTTAAGATGAGTTTAATCCTAATTAGCCACGATCTAAGTGTAATAGCTGAGCTAGCAGACAAGATAGCAATAATGTATGCCGGAAAAATCGTGGAATACGGCCCTGCAGAAAAAGTATACAATAACCCTTCGCATCCATACACTCAAGCATTGCTAAGGGCTATACCACGCCTACGTGGGCCAAAGACGAAACTCGCCTACATTCCAGGTCAACCTCCAGACTTGAGAGATCCTCCCGCTGGCTGCAGGTTCCATCCACGCTGCCAGCACGTTATGGACATATGTCGTAGAGAGGAACCACCACTAGTCGAGATAGATGAGAACCACTTCGTAGCTTGCTGGCTTCACGCGAAAACATAGCACCATCACCGTGTAATCGACACTAGCCGTATAAGACACCGAAATGACACCGTCGAACGCAACACCCTTTTATACTACCTCCCCTCCTTCCTGCTTACGGTGCCTTAATGAGAGCAGGCATTACTGGCTGGGGAGTCTATATTCCGCGATTTAGAGTGAAAGCCACAGAGATAGCAAAGCTGTGGGGATATGACCCGGGTGTAACAAAAGAACTAGGCATAGTCGAGAAGGCCGTAGCTAATGTAGACGAGGACGCCGTGACTATTGGTGTAGAAGCAGCATATAATGCCATACGTAGAGCTAGCATAGAGCCCTCAAGAATCGAGGCTGTATTCTTTGGAACAGAGTCAAAACCCTATGCTGTAAAACCCTCAGCAACACTAGTCGCTGAAGCCCTAGGTATAACCCCTAACACAATGGCTTCTGACCTTGAATTCGCTTGTAGAGCAGCCAGTGAAGGTATACGTGCATCGCTCGCACTAGTAGAATCTCACCACGTAGAGTACGCTCTCGTTGTAGGTGCTGATACTGCTCAAGCGAATCCTGGTGATGTATTAGAGTTCACAGCATCTAGTGGGGGCGCTGCTTTTGTTATAGGTCCTCGCGATGATGCAGTAGCTGTTGTCGAAGGCTTCTACACTTACGTGACTGATACACCTGACTTCTGGCGTAGAGAGGGAAGTCCCTATCCTCTACATGGTGAAGGATTCACAGGTGAACCAGCATATTTCCATCACATCGAATCAGCTGTAAAAGGGCTTATGGAGAAACTTGGGCTAAAACCCACCGACTTTGACTACGCGGTCTTCCACCAGCCCAATGGCAAATTCCCTCTACGTGTGGCAGCACGCCTAGGTATACCCAGGGAAAAGGTTGAACCAGGACTCGTTACACCCCTCATAGGCAATACCTATAACGGCTCTGCACTTATAGGCCTTGCACGTATTCTTGACCATGCAAGACCTGGTGATAGGATACTACTCGCACCATTCGGTAGCGGTGCTGGAAGCGATGCCTATAGCATCATAGTTACTGACCATATAGAGGAGAGAAAAGACCTAGCACCAAAAGTAGACGACTACATCAATAACAAGGTCTACATCGATTATGCTGTTTACGCAAAGTATCGCAAACTCTATGTACGTATTTAGCTTTAATTAGGGGTGTAACGTCTTGATGAGACGCGTATACGTTGCATCCGTAGGGCTTATCCGCGTAGGCCGACACTACGGCAAGGATCTCGTTGACCTGGCATTAGATGCTGCATCACAAGCGCTAGCATCGGTAGATATAGAGCCGCAGCTCATTATTGCCTCAAGCATGTTGGCTGAAACTCTCCAAGAACAGAGTCTCTTAGCATCAAAGATAGCATCAAATCTAGGCTTACGCTACCGGCCAGCTATACGTGTTGAGACGGGGCAGTCGAGTGGTTTAGCGGCAGTGTATACCGCCTATGCCTTTGTGGCTTCTGGTCTAGCGGAGGCAGCACTTGTCGTAGGCGTGGAGAAGCTCACCGACTATCCTTCAGCCATAGTGAATAAGGCCTTGGGACTCAGCCTTGACTCTGACTATGAAAGCTATTATGGCATAACACCTGCTGCAATAGCAGGCCTCTCAATGAGGTATTACATGGAGAAGTATGGTGTAAGTAGAGATGAGCTCAGCGAATGGCCCGTTATGATGCACACGAATGCTGCTGAAAACCCCTTTGCACAAATAAGACGACGGGTCACGAAGGAAGATGTTCAACGCAGCCAAATCGTATCTGACCCTATTAGGGTTCTTGACACAAGCCCTGTAGGAGATGGAGCTGCTGCTATAGTACTCGCTAGTGAGGATCTTGCTCGACGACAAGGCATCGATGGGTTGGTTGAGTTAGCTGGTTTCGGGTTGGCTAGTGACGATACAGTGCTATCCATACGTGGGGATCTGGATACGATCCCTACTGCACGGCTAGCAGTAGAGCAGGCCCTGAGTAGGGCAAAAACGGAAATCAATGACATTGACGTTGTAGAGCTACACGACGAATACACCATTACGGCTATGCTTCTTCTTGAAGAATCTGGGCTCGCTGAGAAAGGAAAAGCAGCCAAAATGCTAGCTGAAGGCAGATTCCATCCAGGAGACAAGCCAACAGTAAATCCTAGTGGAGGATTGAAGGCACGTGGCCATCCCGTTGGCGCTACTGGAGTATACCAGGTAGCTGAGGTTACAATGCAACTCCGCGGAGACTTCCCCGGAGTACGTGTCTCGGGAGCTGAGAATGGGCTTGTTATAAGTCTCGGAGGACTTGGGTCCTCAGCTATTGCATGCGTGGTACGTAGAGCATAAATCAATGAGGGTGGGTATAGGCCATGAATATCTCTCCTGCACGTATATGGCGTAACCGTGTACCCAGGTATCGCCTCGTTGGCGGTGAGTGCCAGAAATGTGGCAAGAGGCATTTTCCTCCAAGACCTAAATGCCCCTACTGTGGAGCAAAGGATGTTAAACAAGTTGAGCTTCCACGGAGGGGTAGGGTAGAATCCTTCACCGTGCTATACAATGTTCCCGAAGGCCATAGAGACAGTTCACCAGCCATTATTGCCAGTATAATACTTGATGATGGAACAAGAGTTGTTGCACCCCTAGTTGATATCGACCCGAGCGAAGCTAAGACGAACATGCGTGTCGAAGCCGTCTTTCGAAGGCTTAGTGTAGACGGTGACTACGGGCTAATAGTATACGGGATTAAGTTTAGACCTGTAATGGATGGGAGCCGTGGTGGGGAGGACAGAGCTGGAGAAAGTGGTTGAGAAGCTTATTCGCGGTGAAGCAAAGTTCCATGAAGCAGGTCGTTTACTGGGTAATGAGAATGCTGGTGCCTTAGCACGTCGATTGGCTCTAGAGAAGATGCATGGCATAAACCTTTCATCTATTGGCTCAACCATACTTGATTTTGAGGAACTAGTTGGTAGAAATATAGAGAACCCTATCGGTGCCATCCAGATACCTGTAGGAGTTGTTGGCCCACTACGCATAGAGGGCGATTATGCCAAAGGCGACTACTACGTCCCTCTGGCAACTACCGAGGGGGCCTTAGTTGCAAGCGTTAACCGTGGCTGCAAGGCCCTTACTCTTTCTGGCGGTGTACGCACAAAGGTAGTCTTTGATGGTATGACACGAGCACCTGCTATCTGGACGCCAAGTATTATTGAAGCTGTAAGGTTTGCAGAATGGGTTCAAGAACATTTTGAGGAAGTGAAAAGGGCAGCTGAGGCTACAACAAGACATGGTAAACTCGTCGATATACAGTTCTTCTTTGCAGGCAACATTGTTTGGCCTAGGTTTGTCTATAGCACTGGAGACGCTATGGGGATGAACATGGCTACTATAGCCACTGATGCGGCCATCAAGTGGATCATGGAGAATTACCCTGGTGAAGCTAGATTAATAGCCCTAAGCGGCAATATGTGTGTTGACAAGAAGCCTAGCTGTCTCAACATGCTCTTTGGCCGCGGCAAGACAGTTATTGCTGAGGCCATTGTAAAGCGTGATGTTGTACTGAGAGTATTAGGTGTGGACCCGGAGAGGATAGACTATGTGAATAAGGCTAAGAACTTGCTCGGTTCTGCAAGAGCGGGAAGCCTAGGATTTAATGCACATATAGCAAACATTATTGCAGCTATATTTATCGCTACTGGACAAGATGTAGCCCAAGTAGTCGAGAGTAGTATGGGCTATACATGGACAGAGATAAGGAATGGAGACCTCTACATCTCAGTAACACTACCTAGCCTTGAAGTAGGAACTGTTGGTGGTGGCACAAGACTACCTACACAACGTGAGGCACTAGCCTTGCTAGGTGTAGCTGGCGGTGGTGACCCACCAGGTACTAATGCTAGAAAATTCGCTGAAATCATTGCCGCAACAGTCTTGGCAGGCGAATTAAACCTACTAGCCGCACTAGCCGCAAACGAACTAGCCTCTGCACACATAAGGCTAGGACGAGGAAGAGCTCGGTAAACCCCGCCACACCTCACGGGCACACAAGGCCTCGGGCCCCGTAGGCTTAAATTAAAGCTTCCTCACAGCACATGGAATAGTCTCCATTGCTAGAATGTTTTAGGGCTTACTATAAGGCTTAAAGCCCGTAGATGCGTTCTACCCATAAACCCGGTAGTGATCATTAAGTCCTGGAACACGTTGTGTAAACCGAAGAAGCAGGTCACAACGATGACCCGTGGCGATCGCGATAGCCCGGAGAAACGAGGAGATCAAACAAGCCTTAAAGACCGACTTCAGGTTAACGGCTCCTCAAAGTCAAAAGCCGGTTCTTCGGCTGGGTAACCGCTCTGTCATCCCCCAGGGAAAGACAGGGTCCCACTCCCCGAAAAGCTCCACATTCCCTGGTCTACCACTTACTCTGCTGTATACCATCTTAATAGTAATGGTCCTTCGTCACTATAACATTATAGTATTACCGAGTGAGGAGGTGTTACCGGTCCTCTATGAATGCTATATGCTAAGAGAGTGTAGAGCTCCTTAGGTGCCCGGGGGCGTAGGGAGGGTGCAAAATAGTGTTGGCAGTGTTCGTGACCGTGTATTAGAGTTCCTAGCTAACTATGGAGAGAAGGGGTTTGCTGTACTTCGGGCAGCTGTGGAGGCTACACTCTCTAGGCAAGAGCGGGGTGTTAGACTAGGTGATTTCAGTTTTAGAGATGTACAAGCGAGGCTTAAGGCGTGGGGTATAGAGTATAACCCCTCTATGCTGCTTCGAATACTTGAACGTGACTATGGTATAATTGAGACAAGTTATCGTTCAGGCAACCAGCATTGGTGGCGTTTTATTGATCTATCATCCGCTGTAGAAGCTCTTGAGGAGTACGAGCATGGTGTGAATACGATACTAGAGGACGACGGGGATGTTGATGTCGAGCAAGAGGTTCTTCGTGCTCAAATAGCTGCTCTTGGCCTTGATGAGATTATAGAGGCTCTTAGACGCCTTGCACTTAAACCCAGACTTTCCCGAAGTGATAGAAAGGTGTTTGAGCAAATAGCTTTCAGCAAGCTAGACCGGATAGCAAAGTTGATTGAAAAGGCTGAAGAATATTCAGACGTCTTTGAGCGGGAAATAACCTTAATGAAGGAAGCCATAAGGCTGGCTTCTAAGGTATCGAGAAAACTACTTAGTATGCAGACTACCGCATCGTCAGCCAGTAAAACACTATTGAAGATGTCCATTGGCATGAATAGTACTAGCCTAGACAGTATGGAAGAAGACTAATACTCGAAACATGATGATTCTAATAGCCTTGGTGGACCGAAGACATGTCAGGAGGAAAACTACTAACCGCTGTACCAATAGCCATCATGGCATTGTCCACATTTGCACTTATCTACACCGCGTTTACACCACTATTACCAGAATTCGTGATCCATGTGCGAATTAGTAACGTGGAGTATAAGGATGGGAAGCTCCTCGCACTATCACTTACTCCAAGAGGTCTTTCAGGAACCATGCTCAACCTCGTACCTGGCTGGACGAATTACCCAGTAAAACTCGATGAGGTACTCGATATATGGCTGGCTACAGGTGAACTAGCCCCCGTACCCTCGGCCACTATAAGCATTGCCCTTACCAGGAATGATACGTTGTGCCAGGTAAGTTTCTCTATCGATAGCATTACACTCATAGCTAAATACTTATATGAAACCGAGGGCAGCATCGATGATAAAAAGATAGTTGAAACATACATAAATGATCCACTTGCCGGATTCAGATACTATCCTAGACTTGTTGTTACAGTTACGGAAGATTATCTTGAGTGTAGAAAAGTAGAGGAAAATCAAGGCTCTTAACTACCTAGCTTGTTGGGAAGTTCAATATACTTCCACTCAAAGTATCTGATTAAGTGCTCTGGGTTAGCATACTCACCTAAACTACGTTTTAGTAGCTCCTTTGGTGGATAAGTTGAGCCCCATCTATGAATTCTTTTTGCAAGCCAGTCTCTAATAGGAGCCAACTTGTTCTCCTCGATAGTTGATTCAAGATCGAGGTCCATAGCTATACGGTTCCTTATCTGTGCGGCAATAATGTTGCCCATTGTGTATGTTGGGAAGTAGCCTATACTTCCGTGACTCCAGTGTATGTCTTGCAGCACACCCTCACTATAGTTCTTGGGCTTTACGCCAAGCAATTTATCCATTAGCTCATTCCATGCCTCTGGTAACTCGTCTACCCCTATCTCACCCATTATCATCTGCTTCTCTAGTTCAAATCTTAGATAAATGTGTAGATTGTATGTCAGCTCGTCAGCTTCTACGCGTATAGTGTCGGGTCTCACTATGTTAACGTACCGGTATAGTTCGAGCCAATCTATCTTCCTCGCCTCCTCAACAACAACATCTATGAATGGTTTTAACAATTTAACGAACCATGGACTCCTTCCTATGACGTTCTCCCAGAACCTAGACTGACTCTCATGCACACCTAGGCTTACACCACTTCCTATAGGCGTCCTAGCTAGTCGACGATCAATCTGAAGCTCGTAGAGTGCATGGCCATACTCATGTATAACTGCATATACTGGGCGCCGTATATCGTGGCCTTCATAGCGTGTAGTGATGCGCACATCGTCTATATCCAGTTCGATTGTGAATGGATGTGGCGAAACGTCAAGTCGGCCCCTCTCCCAGTCCCACCCAAGTCTTTCAAGAAGATTTGCCATTACTTGTCTAGCACGATCAATACTATATGGGGCTTTTTCTAAAGGATGCTGACGTGGGTAGAAGTCGTCAGACAACACCTTTTCAAGTACACGTTTGGTATTGGGTATGAGCCTATCAAAGATGTTCTCAACTTCTCTTGTAGTCAACCCTTCCTCGTATAGATCAAGCAGTGCATCATAAGGGTGCTCTTTGTAGCCAAGTCTTTCTGCTTTCTCCCTAGTTAGCTCAACTATCTCCTTTAGGTATGGCTTGAACTTCTCGTAATCGTTTCTCTTCTTCGCTTCCGCCCATACTGGTGTCGCCTCACTAGTTACCTTCGCTAACTTAGCTACGAGTTCTTCGGGTAATGCTGTTGCTACGCGTATCCACCGAGAAAGGACTCTTACAACTCCTTTTTCATAGTCATTTAGCTCCTCCAGCCTCTCATTCAACTTCTCAACCATCTTGCGTATATCATCACTTAACAATAATCTACGGCGAAGAACCGTTAGTTCCGAAATGGCTATGGAGCGCGCTTCAGAGCCCCGGCGTGGCATACTGGTTTCCAAATCCCATCTCATCAACGCTAATGCATGGTCAATTGCCCAGAGGGTTCTCGTTCGCTTAAGAAGCTCCTTAATAAGAGGGTGATAGAAAACCGTTTCCAAGATCTTCCACACCATACACCACAGTACAATAGAGAGGATAAAGGGGCTACCGCCCGGTGGACCCCGCCCTCATCCAGCTCCCGGGGATCCACCCCAGCGTCAGGCGGGTGGGCTGCCCAAAGAAGCATAAGGAGAGGAGGAGACTATATACATTAATTACAAAGTAGTTATTGAATGAACACGTTAAAGGACTTGATTACGCTAACACCGACACAGGCGATAAAGAGTTACTTTCTTCTGCTCCACCGCCCTGCTCTCCAGCCTCATTACGTTTCTCCTCAGCTTTATCCTCTGTCGTAGCCAGCTCTCTCAACATGGAAACCACATACTTGTATGTGGAGACAAGTATTTCCTTAACCAGTTTCTCTGCTATTCTCCTACTATACCCTTGATACACTATTCGCAAAACAGTATCATCACCATCCCTATCAACGTAGAGAATAAACACACCCTCCCCACCAACACCCTTAATAGCCTCACCCTCAAATTTTACAACATAGTAGTCCTCCATATACTCAAAGAAGCTTGAAACGGAGAACCGAAGCCTATAGACATTTCTATCTATTTCTTCTCGCTCAACTACAAGTGGCCAACGAGACACAATAGCAGCAAGATCACGCATTATCTCCTTTACCATGTTTTCATCGACAGGCCCTAGTCTCACCTGCTTAGCTATAATCATCCCTGAAGCATCCTCCAATGGATCCTAAACGCACAGCTCCCCTCTCCTAGACCTATTCTTTCCGGGAGCCACAACTCCCTTAGATAGATTGTATACACACTAATATATCCTCTAGCAGCTTGAGGCTGGCACTAAACACGTATTACTTATACCATTACAAGAAGTTGTATATGAGCACTGAATACACTAGTTCTTCCAAGTATATTGAGCAAAACAATATTCTAGATACAACCATACAATCATAATACTACACTAAACTGGGATGGATATGACAAAGTGCACTGTTGCTATAGGTACAACAAATCCTATTAAGGTCAGGGCAGTCCAACAAGCCTTCAGATTACTTTGCACACCAAGTATCACAGTAGTTGAAATTACGCCTTCTGTGGGTAAACAACCTATCGGATTCTGTCAATTACTTCAGGGCGCCATCGAACGAGGAGAAAAGGCCATGACACAAGCAAGAGCCAGCTATGGCGTTGGCCTTGAAGCAGGCTTTATCGAGGTTCACGGATTTAGTATAGAGCTACAACTCGCTACAATAATCGATGGCAGCAATGGCACTATCTCGGTAGGGCTAAGCAGCGGCTTCCTTCTACCATCCCATTGGGTAAAGCGAATACTCGCTAGTGGCGAGCCTTTAGGTGTCGTGGCTAGTGAAGAAACGAGACGACACGACATAGGAAAGCGAATGGGGCTCGTAGGATATCTTAGCCGCGGCCTTGTATCTAGAACCGATCTCAGCTACGAGGCTGTCTTGATGGCACTACTTCCCCTACTGAACCATAGTCTCTATGGCTCTCTACCGAGGATAGATGAAATCAAGGAAAGGCTTAAGAACTGCAAAACGTAGTCCCGTCTAGACAATAAGAGAGGGCCTAGAGAGGTGGAACGCAGAATATGATCATGTTTTGGTGGGGGTTTAGCTGGATAGTTGCTGGTATACTGGCTAGTCTAGTCACTGTCCTGCTCGCGATTGCTGCACCGAGACTGTTGAGAGGACAACCAACAAGCCTGGCTTCACTTCACACATCGATGTTCCTTACCGCTGCATCGATAGTTCTTGTTGGTGCAGGCCTACTATGGCTTGTCGTGACTCTTCTTGGCTATGAGGCTAGCGTTTTTGCGCTTACAGTTGCTATTGCAGGATTTGGCTTACTTCAATGGTTAATCTCTCCATGGATAATCAACATTTTCTATAGGGTACGTGAGGCTGGAGCTGAACTCGAATGGCTACGTGTAGAGCTTGAACGCTTGGCAAGAGCAGCGGGCATGAAACCGCCAAGACTAGTAGTTGCAAGAATGGATGCACCTAATGCATTTGCATATGGCAATCCCTTAACAGGCTACTACGTGGCTGTAACCGAGGGCCTGCTGCGTCTCCTACCCCGAGACGAAATACTCGCCGTAGTGGGCCATGAACTGGGACACATAAGGCATAAAGATGTACAAGTTGTACTCGCACTTAGCTTATTGCCTAGTATAGCCTACTTCATTGGAAGACTCCTAGTCGAATTAGGGTTCTGGGGAGGAGGTGGTAGAAACGAACGTAGTAACCCACTAGTCTTCATAGCCGTAGGTGCTGCTATAATAGCCGTCTCCTTCATACTACACTTCCTTGTACGACACTTCAACAGACTACGCGAATACTATGCTGACGCTCATAGTGTACTACTTACTGGCTCTGCCCGTAGTCTACAGAGAGCACTAGCTCGAATCTATGCAGCATATACGCGTAACGAAAGGTATATCGCAGAGCTTCACAGTCATTCAGCCGCATCAATGCTATTCATAA
>JALTZQ010000175.1 GCA_027046105.1 Pyrodictiaceae archaeon | reverse complement strand
ACTGCCTCACCAATAGGACCTCGCAGCCCCTAACAGGTAGAACAGCCACGCTACTAGGGAACTCAACCCTATCCACCACAACCCGCCTACCGTTAGGCAACTCCTCCAGCGACGCGCGGAACACCACTCTCCTACCTCTACACTCAACCCTCAACCCATCATCACCGCCAGATGCATCCAATACCCTTAGACCTAATAATCGCCATAGGGGTAGCCTACCCCACGCCTTGCCTAGGAGAGATCCCCAGAGAATTACATTATGGTACGACTTTTAGCCACGGGATTCTTTTAAAGTCGCCGTCAAATGTTATGACAGTATCTATACCGTAGTACCTGCATGTAGCTGCTATGAGAGCGTCATTAGGTGGGATCTCATATTGTCTCGCTACCTCTATAGCCATTTGTTTGATCCTGTCATTTACCTCTAGCTAGAAGAAATGCGATCTGCTTATTTATAGTTTTAAATGTATCCTTGACCAACTGTGGATTCCTCTTTAACTCATAGGCCTTCATATCTGTTAACAGTTTAACCAGTACGAATACTACCTCAGAGAATATAATGTTGTTAATAAAACCTGTTACCTCGCCATTAAGTATAGGCTCTAGAACCTTTTTAGCATCTAAATCTCCAATATAATACTTGATTATTACATTAGAGTCAATACATGCCGAACTCATCCTCTGCTTCCCTCAATACCTCCTCAACCTTTTCTTTACCTATCTTTATAGAACCAAAAACCTCCTCAGCCACATCTCTACCCAGTATTCTAACCACAACTATATCCCCCTCCCTCAACTCTTCAATCCTACCCAGAGGCTTAAGCACGCCCTTCTCATACCGCGCCCTAATAACCCTAGACAATCCAAATACCCCCAGGAATATAGACAAGCCTGAGCCTCTAAGCCTTTACCACTACTCCCACCTAAAGCCTACAAGGTAAAGACGACCGGGACAATTACTACTGATTCCAGTCTTCCTGCTCGCCCTCCTCTTCAAACTCCTCTACAGTGGTGGAAGCCCACTTACTCCTCCTAACCGCTAGAAGAAACGGATCGGCAGCCCTCTCAATTATAATACGATCACCCGCAACCTTTACTACAATCAGGTCACCCTCATCTAGAAATTCCCGGGACAAGTATATCGCCCTCCCCTTTCCACCCGTATCCTCCTCTATAACCCAGTATAAAAGTATTTCACACTATATAGCCAAATCCATCAGGCTATATCCCGCCCAGCCACCCCGGTACAAATAGATAATTATCAGGCCCAAATTAAACCAGTTTGCAGATAGGACTACAGCAAATCAACCCGAAATTCATCCCCCCGGCCCCTGACCCCTCATTAGCCCGAACTAGGGAAAAACTAGTGCTATACAGACTCCATGAAATAGTGCACAGTAGCTGAAGCTGGTCAGACCAGACTCAACTAGTCTACTCGAAGCAGACCAGCCTATGCCTCATCTTATAAGTATCTACCATAACATTAGTGGAAAGAAATATTAGTGGAAAGAAATCGGTGCCAGACCATGCCCTGGACCCGCAACCTAGCCGTAACAACCCTAATCATAACCCTCCTCCTAGCAAGCACAGCATACACAGCAAAAGCACTAGAATTCAACTATATAGTAGAATCCGATAATGGTTGTAAATGCATCAAAATATACGTCAATACAGAAATGTATAAGAAATTCAATAAAATATACCTAAAATTATATGTAAAAGCCTATGAAACTAGTGAACTTAAGCATTATAGTAGAACTAGTAAAGGAGACATGATTGTATATGTAAAAATTATTGGACCTGACGGTACTATTCTAACTGAGTATGAGAAGGTATTAGATGATAATCTAATATATCATATATGGTTTGGTGATTATGATTATTATGTAAAAGTAAATGTTCCGGTAGTAGGTCCTGGCACTTATGAGGCACAGATTACTCTAAAAATCACAGGGACCTTGGTAAAGGAGGGCGAGGAGGTTGATAAGATTAGTTGGAGTAAGTATATTACTGGTAAATTCGTGCTTGAGCCTGAGACTACAGCGGTTAAGGATAAGACAAGGACCAAGACAGTTATGGAAACAGTTACGGAGGAATCTAAAGATTCTCAGGGTGAATGGTTACCAGAGCCTGTGAGATTAATGTTATATAATCCGTATGCTCAGGCCATGTTTGTGTTTGGGGTTATGATTGTTATCGCTGTCTATGTGTATGGCAAGTCTAAGTCTTAGGGGGTTGTTTGGTTAGTGTTCTTGCCTGGCTTCTTTTCTCTGTTTGGCTGCTCCTCTTCCGTATTGTATGTGGGCTGAGGCTAGGTGGCCTGCTGCTATGGCTGCTGTTAGGTTTAGCTCCCCAGCCAATACGGTTGCTGCTAGTATTTCTGCGAATTTGAGGGCGTTTACTCCTGGGGGGTCTCCGCCTCCTGCTACTCCCATTATTGATAGTGCTTCCCTCTGTGTTGGTAGTCTTGTGCCTCCT
>JALTZQ010000174.1 GCA_027046105.1 Pyrodictiaceae archaeon | reverse complement strand
TCATAGGGGACTCTGTCCTGGAGACCCTCCTCTCAAGGCTTGAGGGCGTGCTTATAGAGCCGGGGAGGAGGGGGTTTATAGTTGCTCTAGTGGGGGTGGAAAGCTATGATGAGGTTGTAGTCGCTAAGAGCGAGCTGGAGGACTTGTTGGAGGGGGTTGGCGGGTCAAGGATACTCGCCACGGGAGCCCTGGCGTTCGAGGAGGAGGCTAGGAAGGCTGCTGTGCAGGACCTGAGGAGGAGTGACATGGTTACCAGCGCCCTCGTCCTTACAATACTCGCCGCAGTCCTAGGTACTGTAGTCGGCATATTCCTCCCCTTCGTGGGCATCGGGGCGGGGTTGATAGCGGCTTCAGCCATAGCATACCTCCTAGCCTCCAGGGACTACGTGACAGTCATTGACGTGAGTAGGGCATTAATGATATCCACGGGTCTAGGGCTGGGGATAGACTATGCAGCATACGTTTCAAGGAGGTTTAGGGAGAGCCTGAGGGGCTCCCGGGGGCCTGAGGAGGCAGCTGAAGAGGCAATACGCAAGAGCTGGAGACCCGTAATGGCCGGGGCCTTCGCCGCCGCTGCCGGCTTCGGGAGTCTGACCCTAGCTGAGGGCTTCCCCTTCGCCCGCTCCATAGGGTCTGTGGTCCCCATATCCATCCTCCTGGTCATGGCCGCGAGCCTCACCCTCACACCAGCTATCCTAGCTCTCATAGGGGATAGGAGGCTGGTATGGTGGCCATCATGCCCATACAAGGCATACGAGGCCGGCTCGGGAGCTGCCACCGCAATCACTAAAGCTACCACCGCCATAGCGCCGCTAACAGTCATAGCTGTCCTGGCTGTGGCAGGCCTCTCCCTAGCCTACCTCACGGGCTTCCAGGGTAGCTTTGACGTCAGGATATTCGTGCCATCGGGGTCCGAGGCCTATGAGGCGCTCGACACGATATTAGAGGGTTACGAGCCGGGAGCCATATTCCCCATGTTCGTCGTGGCTTCGAGCGAGGACTCTGCTGAGAGGCTAGCCTTAGCCCTGGAAGCCCTTGAGTGTGTTGCAGAAGCCACTGTAGACGGGAGACTGGTGACACTGGAGCTCGCTGTAAACCCCTTAGGTGATGAGGGTGTGGAGTGTGCTTTAGAGGTGAGGGAGGAGGCGCATTCGCTCGACCCCGGGAGCCTCGTGGGAGGTCCTCCCTCAGAGAACTTAGACCTGAGAGACGCGCTATATAGGGAGTTCTACGGTAAGGTCCTGCCAGCCGCCGCCATAGTCATATTCCTCGTGATGCTAGTCTTCTATGCAAGCCTCCCCGCAGCCCTCTCAGCTGTGATAACCATCGGTGCATCAGCCGCTATGGGTATAGCTATCGCTGCGGTAGCCTCAGAGACTCTAGGCTTTAGGCCCCCATGGTTCCTGCCGGTAGTCGTCACAGCAGCACTGCTAGGCGTGGGGATGGACTATAACAGCTTCTACCTAAACTCCCTCAGGGAGGCCGCCTTCACAGGCTCTAAGGGTGGCGGCTACGTTCTAGAGGCTGCTAGGAGGGGGGCGGCGCTGGTTGTAGGCCTCTCAATGATAATGGCCGGGGCGTATGCTGGCCTAAGCGTGAGTAGCATTGAGGCTATAAAGGTGGCTTCCCTCGGCCTCACCCTGGGAGTCCTTTTAGCTGGAGTTAACAGCGCCCTCCTGCTAACACCAGCCGCTGCAAGGCTCATGGGAATGGCTTTCTGGTGGCCCTACACAGCTCTAAGGCGGGGTAGGGCCCGTGGCAAGGCTGATTGAGGGCGCCATAGACTTCCACGTACACCCTCCCTGGTGGATAAGGGATCCGAGGAGGGCTTGCGAGCACCTAGCTAGGGTTGAGGAGAGGGCCGGGTTTAGGGCCTTCATCGTTATAGCCTTCGACGGGGATGAGGATCTACTCGAAAGGCTCAAGCCCCAGGATATAGTCAGGGCTGCTATGGAGTCTTCAGACCTCCTAGCATACGCCCTCCACCTACCCTGGCTCTCAAGGGCCGTCACGGAGCCTCAGAGGGAGTTGGAGAGGCTTAGGGAGGAGCTGAAGATACATAGGAGGAGGCCCTGGGAGATGGTTGAGTGCTTAGAGGCCACTGGGGGGCGCGGGCTCCCAGTGATATCCTACAACCCTTCCGTAGGCCCCGAGAGGTTTGCCAGCATAGTTAGGAGTCTAGAGGGGAGGATACTGGGCGTCAAGATATACCCCACATTCCACTTCACGCCGCCAGACCACCCCTCCCTCCACCAGGTATACGAGGCTGTAGAGGATGTTGGGGGGCTAGTCATAGTTCATACCGGCTGCGATCCAGGCCTCTGGGAGCTCCCCCCTCTATGCCGTCACGCTAGGCCTTCCCTAGTTAGGAGAGCTGCGAGGAGGTTCCGTGACTTGACATTCATAATTGCACACTTAGGAGCTTATAGCGCCTTAAAGCCGGGGATATTCTTCGACGAGGCCCTGAAGGCCCTGGAGGAGGATAACGT
>JALTZQ010000173.1 GCA_027046105.1 Pyrodictiaceae archaeon | reverse complement strand
TAACAGCATAAACACCTACACCTCTTTCATGAACAGCAGAGAAAGCTACTGATTTACCATCATCTGCTAACCCAAGTATCCTCGCGGGCTCTTGGCCAGGATGTAGGGGCTTCTCATGTCCAGGCTTATCAATGCTCACAACGTATATTCTTGAAAGCTCTCGCCCACGGGCAACATCACGGTAGAATACTACCCTTTCAGCATTGGGCGGGGGCTCAGCAACACCCAACACAGGCTCTCTATTCAACCTAACTAGGCCACCACCATTATAGGCGTAGATGTTACGGGAACCTTCCCTAAACCCGGCAACAAGAAGCCTACCACCAGAAACACTGCCAGCTACAGCGTAGAGCTCTATTGAGACAAGCTCAAGAACCTCCTCAACAATCCTAGAATAGGGATGCAATCCCAACCCCCAGAAACCCCTAAAGCCAAGTCTATGGAACCCCTAGCCACTACATTTAAACCATTCATAGCCTACAAATCCTCTAGACAAAGCAGGTCAAGGTTAAATTCTATGCTCTTATTAATGATGAACCAACTCATGTGATTGATTTGGCTCAACTAGTCGCCCTAGATTCTAGTTGTACCCACTATGCTATCAAGCACATCGCCTAGACTATAATGAAATGTTTTAGCGAGCAGTAGACGAGTATGCTGGTGGCCAGCGTATTGGTTGAGAGAAAGTTTCATTTAGTGGGTATTGTACTACATCCCATAAACGTAGCAGTCCCTGTTGAGGGTTGATCCATTTTGAGTAAAGAGGCCAAGATTACCAGGAGGGACTTCCTTAAGGGCCTCATTGGCGGTCTTGTTGTTGGTGCTGCAGCTGGTTTTGCTGTAAATGAAGTTGTTCGTCGCCAATATGTTGGGCCAAGCCCAAAACCATCACCTACTGCTGAGATCCCTTCTGAACCCATAAAGCTTGGTATTCAAGCCTTTATTAGTGGTGGTGGCGCTATATGGGGTGTTCCAACGAAGCAAGGTGCTATCCTAGCAGTGGAGGAGATCAATGAGGCAGGTGGTATTCTTGGTAGAAAGATAGAGTATGTAGTCAGACCTGAGTCTAAACCCGAAGAGACAGTGAGAGAGTTTAGAACAATGGTTCTAGAAGATAAGATAGACTTCTATGTCGGCTTAATATCATCTTCGAACACACCAGCCGTGGCACCAGTAGCTGAGGAGCTCGGTGTACTCAGTATTTTCGTTGATGGGTGTACGGATTTCCTGTTTGAAAAGGTTGTCCCAGACCCCAAGTTCACGTTCCGAGTAACCAATATACAGTCTGTTGACGGGATCTCAGTGGCTGTTGGAGCCATAAAGTTACTGAATCTCACGGAGAAGGATAGGGTGAAGATAGCTCATATACACCCAGACTATTCTTATGGTAGAAACGCCTATGCTCATACCCAACTAGTCTTCGAGAAAGTGTTAGGCAAGGATCGCGTAGAAATCGTCTATGAGGCGTTTCCAGGACTATTCCAGGTAACAGACTTCACACCATACATAACAGAGATACTGGCTAGTGAACCCGACATCGTCGTTACCTCGCTTTGGGGAGCTGATCTAATAAACTTCTACAAACAAGCAATGGGCTATGGCCTCTTCAAGAAAGTAAAAATGGTGTCCACTATCAGCCATGCCGCTAGCCCGCATGAAGCCGTAAAAGACTATCCCGATGGACATATTGCTGGAGTACACGGGAACTACTTCTTCCTATACCCCGACCATGACAAGTATCCGATAAACAAGGCCTTTGTAGAGAACTACTATAGGAGATGGGGCACTTACCCAGATAGCCCAGCTGAAGGCGCCTATGTTGCAGTATACTTGTTCAAAGCAGCTGTTGAAAAAGCATATGAAGCTGTTGGTAGATGGCCAGATGTAGACGACATAATAAAGGCCATGGAAGGAATAACTATCTACGGGCCAGCTGGCCCCCTCCATATAAGGGCTAATAAGCCGAATAAGCATCAGGGCTATAAAGACGCAATAGTCGGTCTAAGCAAGTATGACCCCAACTATGGATTCAGCATCCTAGTAAACCCTATAGTGATACCGATATCGAGAATAGCGGTTCCAGAGGGATGGACGGGAACACCACATCCAAAGGCGGGGACACTAGCTGCTTCATGGATAGAGCAGACCTGGAGGGAAGGCGAACTCCCCGTCTAGATCACTAATAAAGCTTCTTCCTACGATCATAGACGTTTTTGTCACATAGTCATGCAGTACAACTAGTATCCTGCACATCCAGACTAGATTAAAATTTACACTAGAGAATTGTTCCTCGAATACCCTAGGGGAATTATATCATGCATAGCTGGGCTTCGTGGTAGGGGTGTAGTGGGGTTGGCTTGGCATGATTGGGGCTGAAGAGCTTATTGTAAGACTCTACAACGTCGCCTTTGGCGCATCAATACTCTTTCTCATTGCTGTAGGATTGAACATGATCTATGGTGTTATGAAGGTAATGAATCTTGCTCATACAGCA
>JALTZQ010000172.1 GCA_027046105.1 Pyrodictiaceae archaeon | reverse complement strand
CATAACCCCCTTAACCTTGATACTATCACACTTATCCTTCACTACCTAACCCCTCAAGCTCCTCCACTATCCTAGAAGCCTCTTCACGCGCTCTCTCAGAACTCTCTAAATGAGACTTCATATCTAGGAAGAGTGAGGCCTTCTTTAAGACACTTATCTCCCTTGCAACTCCAGCCTCCACATAGTAGGATATAAGGGCGTAAAGGTCGCTTAGAGCCTCTTCCCCCTCCCCTCGTGCCCCTCTAGCAGCCTCTACAGCCCTACCCATACTCTCTATGATAGAGGATCTTAGTTGAGATAGATTCTCTAACTGATCCTTCAAGGCGCTTATATGAGCCTCCTTAACCTCATCTAAGGAATACATAAAGGAGACATACCTCTCTATACTATCAACTAGGTCCATATGCTCGTGTAAGAGGGCTGCTATCCTCTCAACATAGCCCTCAAGGATATCGAAATTCCCTGCCAAGCTCCCACCAAGAAGGAAGTTATACTGGAAGTCTAACGCCCATCCTCTCCTCTCCCCTGTAGGACCTTACTGTGGCTATGCTATTGTCAGCTACCCCGTGCTCCTCCATTAGGTCTGGATTAACGTATACCCTGTTGTACTCAGCCTCCTCATCTATGATAGCCTTAAACACGAACCTGTGCCTTCCCGCGACTACAATTTCGAGTTTATCCTCTATGCCCAGCTCCTTAGCCAGGTCAGGGTGGACTCTGGCCTCTTCGGGTTTAAGGCTTGGATCGTACCTGAGCCTAATCCTCTTCTCGCTGAGTCTCCTAACCCTCTCCTTAAGCTGGGAGGCGGGAGGTACTATGGACTCTATTAGCTTCGAGATTGGCATTCTAGGCTTGTCAGGCTTAACTACCTCCTCCTCAATACGCTCCTCAACGCTCTCCCGAGACTCTCCAGCCCTCTCCCTACTCAACCCATATCACCCTCACTAAAGCACCCCAGCAAACCCGCCATATACATTAATCTCTGGAGTTGAAGGCCTTAAACACCCTATTTACCCGTCTCGGGTAAGGGGGTGCCTAGGTCCTCCAGCCTCGCATCCTTATATATAAACCTTCTTAGAGCCTCGGGAGCCTCCTCCATACTAAGCCTAACCTGTCTCCAAGTGTCCCTATCCCTCATAGTTACAGTACCATCCTCCAGAGTCTGGTAGTCTATGGTAAACGCTGCGGGAACTCCAATCTCATCCGCCCTAGCATACCTCCTCCCAATGCTGCCGGATGCGTCGTAGTACACCGTGAACCCCTCGTCCACTAGTATCTCGTAGAGCCTCCTAGCCTCCCTTACAAGGTTCTCGTCGTTCTCCACTAGGGGGAGAACTACTGCCTGGATAGGCGCTATGTCCCTGGGGAAAGCTAGTATAACCCTCCCCTCCTTCTCCCTATAAGCATACTCCAAGGCCACGTAGACGTTCCTATCAGTGCCGAATGAGGGCTCGACGACGTGGGGTATAAACCTCCTCCCAGTTATCTTCCTCTCAACCTCCTCGACCCTAAACGCCTCCCTCGGAACCTTAACGCCGGCAACCTCGGGCTCAGGGGACTGGGCTAGCCTCATAAGCTCCTCCTGGCTCATTGACTGTAGGGCTTCAAGGACCCTCTTAGCCTCTGACCTTAGAGCCCTGCCAATTACAGCCTTATTAACCATGACCCTCTTCTCCTTCACCACTACAGGCTTGGGGTAGGGCTTGAAGACTGTCAGGTCTACACCACTAAACCTCATATGCCTGCCCAGGTCATAATCACTCCTGTAGCTGTGACCTGCAACTTCAACCCACCCCCAGCGGGATACCTTAACCATCTGGTCGAAGGTCTGCGAGGAGTAGTGTGCCCTCTCCTCGGGTCCCTTCTCCTCAAAGTACATGCTATCCTCAGGCACACCAATGCTCTCCACGAACTTCTTACCGACAGCCATCCAATAGCCAAGGCACCTATGGATTATGACGCCCTCCTCCACGGCCTCAGAAAGCTTATAATACTCTGGCTTCCCCCCAGCCTTCTTCTGCTCGTAAGTCAGTATCCTAAGCCTCTCATCCTCTAGCCTGTGGAAGAAGGGGCAGCTGCCCTCAGGGTCTTCGGGGTCTATGAAGTACTCCATCTCCATTATAGTGAACTCTCTAAGCCTTATCATGGCCTGGCGGGGGCTTATCTCGTTTCTCCCAACCCTACCTACCTGAGCTATCCCGAGGGGGATCTTATTCCTCATAGCTTCATACACGCGCTTGAAGGCTACGAACATGCCCTGGGCCAGCTCCGGCCTGATGTAGCCGATGCTACCCTCATAGGGTCCTATCTGGGTCTTGAAGAGTAGGTTGAAGGTCTTAACCTCCCCCAGCACCCCGCCGCAGACTGGGCAGCGGATCCCCTTCTCCCTTATTATCCTAGTCATCTCCCCCACGGGGAGTCCTTCAACACTCACACCTAGGGCGTCCTCTATTAGATGGTCGGCCCTAAACATCCTCTTACAGCTGGTGCATTGAACTATG
>JALTZQ010000171.1 GCA_027046105.1 Pyrodictiaceae archaeon | reverse complement strand
CCCTTGGGGGTGTGGGCCTGCCGAAAGGAGAGGTCACTCCAAGGGGTTAAACCTGGGCTCCTCAAGGGTATCTGGGTAGTTGGGAAGGGTTGGTCTTCGAGTAGGGGATGTCCTGGAGGGGAGGGGTTCCTAATCCCCTTTTCTCCTAATCACAGGCAGCGGTTATTGGTCTTGGTTCCCTCTATGCTGACTACTTCTTAGTACTTAACACCTTAGTGGGCAGGTTTTTCTTTATCATTAGAGATTGCTATATCTATGGGTATGCCTCTAGCTTTATTCTATGGGGGTGTGTTCTAGGGTGCCAATAGTTTCCTTAAAGGTTCTTCCTATTGGTGTTGGAACTAGTGTTTCCCGGTATATTGCTAGAGTCGTTGCTTTGCTCGAGGAGCGTGGGTATAAGCCTAGGATTACGCCGGATACAACCATAATTCAAGTTAACGATCTTAGCGAGGTTGGTGTTATAGTTAAAATAGTGCATGACGAACTCTATAGTATGGGCGTTCAGCGCGTTGTCACAATAGTGATGATCGATGATCGTAGAGATGTTGGTGAGCGTAGTCCAGAGGAGCTTGTAGAGTCTGTTAAGTCGAAGATAGAAGAGGAGAGAAAGGCATTAAGGCAGCCACATGGCGTTATGTAGTGGTGTTCTACTAGCTATTCGAGACTTCACCAGCACTTCTAGTACGTTGAGGCTTTTTGAAAGGCGACCGGCTTCGCTGTGTGCGAGGAGCACTGGTACGGGGTGCTCCAAGCCTAGCGGCGTAGATTCAAGTATTGTGGTAATTGCCTCTACTAGCTTATTTTTTAGTGCCTCGACTCTGCGTGCTATAGGCCACCACTTTGCTTGTAGATAAGCCACTGCCACCTCTAGCCCACGTCTTGAGTAAATCGTGTAGACTTTGTTTTTGGGTTTGAGAGGTCCTATCCACGCTGCACATGCATTATACTGTTTAAGTGCGTGTGATAGTATTAGTGTTGCTTCTTCGGGATCTCTTAGCCCAAGGGCTGTGTTGAGGAGCTTTTCTCCACGAGGAGCCTTGACATAACCTATAATGTTTCCTGTATTAGCTAGGATCTCTGCTCTTTTATCGTGGTAGTTGCTATATTTCTCAGCTAAATGTGGGCTTCTTGGCATTCGAGGCGGGTCTGCTATTGGTCCATCGAGTATAACCCAGCGTGTTTGTGGAGCAACTTTTGCAGCTACTTGTGCTTCAGCAAGCATCATCCTAAACTCTGTTTCTTCCACACTATCCTCTATGCCCGAATAATCTGTTGCTACAACAATGTCTTCCATTATGGCCTTGATGCTGGCTTCACCATCGTCGTCGAGGATGAGGCCAACAACACGGTAAACATAGATACTTTTTGAGAAAATTGTTGCTAAACGGCTAAACCAGCCATCAACGCCTCCCTTACCCCCGAGGCTTATCTCTGGACATTTTGGTAGTATGTGGAGAAGATTGTTTGCCATAAGCTCTTCTACTACAGATGGTATCTTATTTATTGCACCTATTAGCTCGCTTATGACGAGATCCGTTGCTTTGGCTATGAGTTCGTTCATACGGAACATGATTGAACAGACCTTTACCCAGATCTCGTCACAACTTCGGGTCTAAGTCGTTTATAGCTGTTGATTATAGTCTCGGCTCAATAATACCACGGTCTATGAGACTTATTATTAGCCTCTTTGCCTCTTCAGTACTTGTTTCTAGTCTTTCCGAGACTTTCTCAACAGCCTCTCTCAGCAAGAGTTCACCCTTCCTCGATTTCTCCTCGACTATAATAAGGTACACTTTCAGCTCATTATCGGATAACAGCCTTGCTTCAATCACTTGTTTCATTATCTTCTCCAGAGCACTCCTTGCGGCCACATAAGCATCCACTATAGATTCTCTTGGTAGTTCCACTTTAGTGCCCGTAAGCCTGGATAGAGCTTGTAACTCCATGACCGTTTTCTCGAGCTCCCTTCTTAGGATTTGCTCGATCTCTTCACTAGCTCTTATGGCCATCGTTATGCTATCACTAAGTATTGTTCTCGCTGATGATAGCTTATCACTATATTCTTCTAGAACAGAAACTATTGATGAGAGGCTAGCGTCTTCTTCTAAGGTCTGTGGTGGGTTAAGGAGCTTCTCTACCTGCTCAATTGCTGCTAGTAGGTCACGTACTACCTCAAAAAGCCTTGAAGCATAGTCTTTCAGCATGCTTTCACGAAGGAGATTCACTTTCTCCTTAAACACTGATGCAAGCTGCTTTGCTTCAATGAGCTTACTCTCTACGCTCCTTTTTGCTTCCACAAGACGATTTGTTACTGTTAAGGCTTGATCTAGCGGTTTTTCAAGGTTCATAAGGCTTGTTTTCCACTGCATGACTAGGCCATGTGCTTCATCAATGCTCAGCTTCTCCTTGGGAGCATCTATCTTGGATATAACTACATCCAGTCTTGGGGCCCTAATACCGAGGCTATGGAGGAGTCTAGAAAGGTCATTGGCTTTCATCTTTGCAGC
>JALTZQ010000170.1 GCA_027046105.1 Pyrodictiaceae archaeon | reverse complement strand
GTACATTGTTGTTTTTATCGATTCGTGCATGCACTTGTTTAAGTAGCTCAGGGAGGCCCATGGGGCATTCCTCTATGTACTCTATGAATCGGACTATTCTCTCCACAGTTTCTTCTCCAAGACCATGCTCGATGTAGCATGCATCGCGTTCAGCAGTCTCCTCGTCAACGCCGAGTACGAGCATGAGGAATTTTTTGACGGCCTTGTGTATCCTATATATTCTCTCTGCCTCAGCAAGTCCACGCTCAGTTAGCTCGATATGTCCACCCTTCTCGTAGACTATGTAGCCCTCTTCGGCAAGCCTACGGAGGTATTCGACTACGCTAGGTGGGCTTACACCTAGCTCGCGTGCAAGCTCCCTAACGCCTACTCGTCCACGCTCAACTAGGAGCTTGTAAATTGCTTCGAGATAGTCTTCGCGTCTTCTACCCCTGGCAGGTAATAGCCTTACCAAGACTACCACTAACCCCATAGGCTTATAGATACGTCAGCTACTCCTATTATTTCAAAACGGTGTAACGCTCAGAGTGTTCTAGACTATTATCGAATACTCGGTAATGCTATGGAGCGCTATATTTTTGCTCAGGTTTGCTTAGGAAGGCTGCTGGGCGGCTGGAACGGCTTGCTTGGTATCCAGGCCTAAACAGGAAAACGATGGATATATGGGAGTAGTTCTGCACATTCAGGGAGGAGACTCCAGTAGTCTCCTCTAAGTGTATTAGGGGCCTCATAGACTTTTGAATCTACTCGACCAGGCTGTGTGACTAGATAGAAGTGATCGGGGTTCCATTTGTTATGGTTGGCTTGCTTTTTGAGGTTATCGTGGGCACAAGGTACTTACCAATACCACTGTATACGGTCGAGAAGCCCCGAGCCATAGCATCAGTCTCGGGTGGTGGCGAAGCGAACTTTACTCAAGTCCATGGTCTTCAATTGTCTCGCAGTGGTTTCGAAGCTGACATACTAGCAGCTAGCTGGCTTGGCATAATCCTCTACATACTACTCCTAGTCTTGCTCATTCTCGTTGTTACTGCTTACCTGGTTTTCCATCGTAACGTTACCGCCTCCGAAGCTATACATAGAAGGTTTATACGCGTTGAGAGCAGTGAGGCCAAGCCATTAACGATTAAGTATAGGTACGAGGGTGTTGGAGTCATCCTTTACCGGGCCTATCGCTGGGCAAGACTAAGGCTTGGCTGTAGGAGTTGTAGTCCAAGAGAACTAGCCTTAAGACTTGGTAGCAGTGATGCTGGAGAGTTTGCAAAAGTGTATGAAGAGACTGTTTATGGTAGAAGGCCTACTTCTAGGACAAGGGCTGAGCAAGTTGCCCAGAGACTAGTCAAACTACTGTCTAGGGGTTGAATAGAAGTGCCTCGCTGGCTCTTTGTAGCCGCTGCTGTACTTTCTACGATAGTTATTGCTTCCTCGTACGAGCTAGTCCTCTATGGTGGTCTCGCTACTGATCCTCCTTCAGTGAATAACCTCGGGCCTGGAGGACTTAGTCTTATCTTCACGAAGCTCAAGTTGAGGGGGGTAGAGGTTGTAGAACTGCGCAGTATAGAGGTGCTTGACCAGCTTAATCCTCGTGAAACCGTGCTTGTGATAGCTAGCCCAGATACCCCCTTAGCGGAAAATGAGGTGGATAAGCTGCTTGAATGGGTTTCCAGGGGAGGAAAACTAGTTGTAATGGATGAGCTAGGCTCGACAATGCCACTACTCTCTAGACTAGGTATCACTCTTGGGGATCGGGTACATGGTATTAGTCTAGGATACTGTAGGCTTGGAGGACTTCAAATGTCCGTACTATTCGATGTCTATGCCCCAGTGTATGGCGGTGAACCAATCTGTACTACAGGTAACACTACGGTTGCTGTAAGGGTAGGATATGGTAAAGGCTACGTGCTTATCTATGGCGACTCAAGCATTGCTATAAACGAGGTCATAGCTAGCCCTTATAGGGGGATGCAGGAGCAATACCTCTACAACGTTGTCTTCAATAGACCCGTGGTTGCCTTCTACGAGGCACGATTCCTCGTTGTTGAGACAAGGTTTTCACCAGCAGCAATACTACTCATGACCATGTTTGCGGGCTCACTTTTACTCTCAAAGGCTATCCTAAGCTTGGATCTCCTTGGAAGAGCCACTGCAATAGTACTAATGACAATTGTGGTACTATTTTTCGTGGTCTCTCGTATAGGGTTCCACTACGAGGCACGTGCAAGTAAGGAGAGGAGGGGAGGAAGAGAGACTGTGTTTGAGGCTAGGGAGCAGAGAGGTGTCGAGGAGTGGAAGAGCTGGCTCGGGATGCAAAGTGGTTCCAAACAGTAGTCAAGAAGGCTGTTGAGAATATCTCGAACCGGATTATCGGTAAGAGAAGGGAGCTAGAACTCATAATAGCGGCTATACTTGCCGAGGGCCATGTGCTCTTGGAGGGCGTACCTGGTGTTGCAAAGACGTTACTGGCACGCTCTATTGCTGAGACGTTTGATCTGGAGTTTCGACGTATACAG
>JALTZQ010000169.1 GCA_027046105.1 Pyrodictiaceae archaeon | reverse complement strand
TTCCCCTCGCGCCTCAGGTCGTCGTCTTCATGGTGGGGCTGTACGCGGCCCAGAGCGCGACCACGAAGATGGCCACGGCCAGGATCCACATGTTCCACGAAGCGGCGCCCAGGGAAGTGTACTTGACGAACCAGGGCGTGAAGAATCCGATCAAGGCCGCCAGGGCGTTGACCCAGTCTTCCCAGACGCCCTTGTCCGAAAGCGCCCAGACCGCGAGGATCAGCACCACGCCGCCGATGATCCACGCGCTCCAAGCCGCGCCCGCGTTACCGGTAAACCCAAAGATCCAGGGCGAGAGGAAGAGCCAGCCGCCGAGCACCACGTTCACCCATTCCAGCGTGTTTTTCATCGCCTTCACCTCCTCTTTCGTCTTAAGTATATAACTACTTACTTACTTCTGTCAAGCAGGCGCACCTTAAGGCGGACCGGTGAGCCGAGGCGGTGCCCGCGAAGCGGCTAGCTGTGCAGTCTCACCACGTTGTTCACACTAAGCCCCAAGCGTGAGATGGGCGCCTGGTAGCCCAGGCTGGTGTGCGGCCGGTGCCAGTTGTAGTAGTGCAGCCACTCAGGGAGGTGGGCGTTCCGCTCGTCGGAACTCCGGTAGGCATGGGCATAGGCCCACTCGTTCAAAAGGGTTCGGATGAAGCGCTCCACCTTGCCGTTGACCCTCGGGGTATAGGGAGGCGTGGTCTTGTGCCGGATGCCCAGCCACGCAAGCGCCCGCTGAAAACGCCTGGACTGAAAGGCTTTGGCGTTGTCCGTCATCACCGCCCGAATCTGGACGCCCAGCTGCCGATAATGGCGTAACGCCGAGAGCAGAAAGCTCGCTGCGCTCTCTTTTCGCTCGTTCTCCTTCGTCTCCACGTAGGCCAGCCGGCTGTGGGCGTCCACCGCGGCGAAGACGAAGGCGTAGCCAGCTTTTGGTGAAGCCTGCCTTCTGTTTCCCGTCACCCGGTGCCCCGGTCTTTCAAACCGGGCGAGCTTCTTGGTGTCCAGGTGCAGGAGTACGCCGGGAGCCTTTACCTCGAAGCGCTTGGGCAGGGGCTTGGGTTCCAAAACAGAAAGGCGGTTCAGCCCCTCGTCCCTCAGGATCCTCCCCACCGTGCTCTTGGAAAGGTTCAGCCTGAAAGCGATGGCGTGGTAGGGCCAGCGTTGTTGGCGGAGATGGGCAACCGGCGCTCTAAGCTGATCGGGAATGCGCCTGGGGCTTCGTTTTGGTCTTGAGCTACGGTCGAAAAGGCCGGCTTCGCCCTCTTCCCGGTAACGCCTGAGCCGCTTATAGGCGGTTCTTGGGCTGACGCCCTGGGCCTTGGCAATTTCCCTTACCGGCAAACCTTCGTGGATAATACGGTGCACAAGGATGCGCCTTCCCTCGAACGTTAGTCGCGCGTTCTTGTGGCTGTTCACTGGAGCTCCTCCTCTCGTGCCGAAAGCCATTCCTTCACAGGCACCAGGGTATGGGGCTCCAGTGAACAACGTGTTGGGAGGTTACAGTTAGCTGACCCGAACAAGATTTACGTCGTCCAGAAGCTGCGGATTCCCGGATACGTCGCCGGACCCGAAGAAGAACTAGCATCAACAGCGCGTTACCGACCGGTAGTCGGAGACGGTTATCGATCCATTACAATCAGACAAACCTTTCGGATTGGTCGATCCTGATACTTCCAGATACTACACTACATGTAAAGCAATCCTTTTGAGAGATGGCACGCGGCCAAGTCCGAGCTCTCACAGCTATCGATATGAATAAATGATGCTAATCTTGTTGTATAGAAGATACAGCACCCGCACTTGATAGCAAGATAATGGCGTAAATGACATCTAAACTATATACATACGTCACTATAGTAGTGTAAAATACTACAATTAATAAGAATTGTAGCCATGGCTTGTATCCGCCCCTATTGAATTCTGTTTTTATCCACAACACTATTGACTGAATAAAAAAAGCAGCGGCAAATATTATCGCCCAAGAAGGCGCAATGTTCAGCTCCTTTAGAAACAATGGCACAGATAAAAGCACAAGTGCCGTTAGCCAAGTCTGCGTAGGCTCGCTCACAAGAATCCTCCAATAGGTACGGCACTGCTACCATAGCTCCTGTTCACCTTATCATAGAATGCGAACCGAAGCCGCAGCAGCAATGCCGACCAACGTTTGCGTCTAGCGGTAGTATTCCTCTTGCCAATCTACTATATCTAACCGAGCCCTGCACCGGCCTGGTGTATACTCCTCCCCAATGTATACTTTGTACTTCCTCTTCTTACCTACCTCTATATACCTATCCTCTGGGCCGCATGAAAGCGTTTCGACCCATGTACAAATTTGCCCAGCCGTGACAGCGGCTGCAAAACCAGCAGCAGCAGCTGTCCTTGCTTGCGGAAGGGGAATCGCCCATGCACCTGCGCTTGTCAAACCCAAGACAGCTGATCCGCGCTTGCACTGATACGCCCCTTCGCACAAGAAACCACCACGCCATTCTTTAATAGGAATCCAATTATAGTATACTGTATTATTCAAGTAGGTACAGTC
>JALTZQ010000168.1 GCA_027046105.1 Pyrodictiaceae archaeon | reverse complement strand
CTATAATCCGGTCTAGGCGGGGGTCGTCGATAGGGGCGGCAGCAATACTAACAGCGCTCCATGGTATAAGTGAGGCATAATTCTTACTACCATCTAGGGGGTCGATAACGAATACATAGGGGTAACTACCAAGCTTTACAGTGCCATGCTCCTCTCCTACAACAATACCGTTTAGACTCTCAACGGAAAGAAGCTCCATCATGAGCTTTTCGCTCTCGATATCAACTCTCATACCCTCATCTCCTTCATGTATAGTTACAACCCCAAGGACATCCTCAGAACCAAACATGTCACGCAGATACGATGCAGCCTCACCAGCTACGCGTACAAGTGCTCGGCGAAGATCCTCTAAGTCGCGTCTACTCTGCTCCAACGAGTCCCAGGTCTACGTCCACACAGTGTAGCTGGGGGTATTATACCCGGGCTTCATCATGATAAAGTCTGTGGAAACATGGAGATAGGAGAGGAAGTAGCCACCACTACACCTATCAATGCCTTCTGTAACCAGTACCTCATTTTCCCGGGCTTCCAGGTTGGGCCACGAGGGTGTTGTAGAGAGGGTTTCGTGGGGCCTCGTTGTTACAAGTGATAGTGTTTACCGTGGAGAGAAAAGGGATGAAATAACACCCTTGGTCGAGATACTACTAAAGGCTGAAGGCCATACCCTGGATTACAAGACGGTAGTACCCAATAGCGTACTTCACATACAGTATAGTGTTCTAGAGGCTTTACTCAGGGGTGTAGATGTTGTACTCGTTACTGGGGGTACTGGGCCAAGACCACTCGATGTTAGTGTTGATGCTATCCGTCAACTTGCGTCAAGGGAGTTGCCAGGTATAGGTGAGGAGTTTCGTAGGGAGTCACTAGAGGCTATTGGGAAACGAGCGTTATTGTCTAGGGCAGGAGCCTACATAGTGCATAATAGGCTAGTAGTTGTCACCCCAGGTAGCCCACAAGCAGTTGAGGTAATGCTGGCAAAGGTGCTCTTCCCCATAATAGGCCACCTTGTACATGAGTTGAAGAGGTAGGGAATAACGGCTTGAAGATAGCGATAATCGGTAGAGTAGCGTGGGGTGCACGTAATGCGTTTGCACATATAGCTGGTCTCATAGAGGAACGATTAGCCAAAACCACGCGTTTAATCCTAGTAGAAGACAACCCGCTCGAGACAGCCCAGAGGCTTAAAGAGAGGGATTATAGGGTCATAATCCTCTATGGCTTATCTACAAGTGTCTTCATAGAGCTCCGGAACGAGTTAGCGGAAGTAGCAAAATACTACCCAGTCATAGCTGGCGGCCCCCATGCTGCTGGAGCTTACTGGCAAATACTACGCCTTGGCGCTTACGCAGTAGTAGTGGGTGATGGCGAGCCTGCCCTTGAAGCACTGGTAGACCACTTCCAGGGCAACATAGATATCTCCAAGGTACCAAACATAGCATATAAGGAAAACGGGAAGTTCAAGACAACGAGGATAGTACTAGCTGAGCTAGATAACTATAAACCCTACAGCATAACCCAGAACCTATACCCACCAATAGAGATAATGAGGGGGTGTGGATTCCACTGTAGCTTCTGCCAAGTACCATCACTATCACATGGCACTGTCCGGTTCCGGAGCATAGAGAACACACTAGAAGCGGTAAAAGACTACATAGCAGCAGGAAAAACGGATATACGCTTCGTAGCACCAGTAGGCTTCGCCTACATGAGCCTAGACATGAAGAATCCTAACCCAGAAGCGATAGAAGAACTACTACGGAGAATAAGAGGCCTAGGAGGAAAACCATACCTAGGAACATTTCCAAGCGAGACAAGACCAGAATTCGTCACACCAGAAGTACTCAAAGCGGTAAAAAGGTATGGAGCAAACAAGAGGATAGCAATAGGCCTACAAGTAGCCAGCAACAGCCTCCTAGAGAGAATCCACCGAGGACACACAGTAGAACAAGCACTCCAAGCAATCCAGCTAATAAAACAATATGGGTTCCAGCCAGTAGTAGACATACTCATGAGCCTACCTAGTGAAACAGACAAAGACGTACAAGCAACAGCACAGGCAATGATTGAACTAGCAAATCAGGGAGCCAAACTAAGACTACACACCTTCCTACCCCTACCCGGAACACCCCTAGCACGAGCAAAACCTAAACCAATACACCCAATATACAGGAAAACAATAAACAAGCTCATAGGCAAAGGAGTACTAGAAGGAGACTGGAAAGAACAAGAAAAACAAGCCATACAATACTACTGCACAATAGCCCTAGACCCAAAACCAACACCAGACCCCCAACCCCTACCAGAAGCAATACACCTATGCAAACAATACTGGCGACAATGGACTCAGTAAAGGGGGATCACATCACACTATTCAGAAACCGAGCAGACCCAGAACACTCCCTCCACCAACAAACAACCCTTAGAGGATCACAGCAAAAATACACCCCACGAGAAACGCCGAGAACCCTGGGGAGGGCCCGTAGCCTAGCCAGGATAGGGCGCCGGCCTTCGGAGCCGGAGGTCCCGGGTTC
>JALTZQ010000167.1 GCA_027046105.1 Pyrodictiaceae archaeon | reverse complement strand
AAGCAAGTAGAATGTGTTGAGTTGAGACGTTAGCCTTCTGGGAAGGTATGGCCACGGTAATAAACAAATGGTAACACTTATCTTTAACCATAACACTAGTTTATGTTAGGGGAGAACCGTGAGTGTAGAACTAAACATACTATATGAGGATGACGAGCTAGTCGTGATGAAAGCTCCACACGACGATGAGTTAGTGGAACTAGTATACAACTTCATAAGGCAAAAGGGACGGCCAGTAACTTGGAAAGAGTTGCGGGAAACTTTCAGTGGTATAGCTGGAGAGGATAGGCTAAGAAAGGCACTACATAAATTACGTGAGGAGGGATTAATAGTAGAGTTGAGAGGCGGCAAATATGCTACACCAGATATGCCCGGTGTTATAGAAGAGCTTAGAGAGAGACAAAGGAGAAGGGTTCTTAGAGAGTTTGGATGGTATTGGACAGCTACACGTGATACTACACAAGTCTCATCGACAAATTGAATTATATCAGCAAAATACTAAGGTGAAGTAAGAGTAAAAGCAGTCCTGATATAAGTGTTTCATCACTTAACATTTTTCGCTCTCCTGTGTGTTCAGGGTATTTCACTAATTCTCCTTATTATTTCAATCAGGTACGGGGTTTTCTCAGCTAAGAATGCGGCTATTGTAGCCGATAGCGTCGAGACATAGGTGTGTATTGTTAAGGCTATTGCAAGACTACGCTTATCCTCGGCAAACGATTCTACAACACCTATAGTACTTGCCAACGAGGTAACGAGATGAGCATAAATACGTCCCTCATCAATGTTTCCTTCAATAGTATTGTAGGTGAAGTCTCTCATTTCAGATATAACATCATATATTGCATCAGCTACGTCAATACCATATTCCGTTAGCCTATAGGTATTGTTGTAATACTCAACAAGCTCAAGCTCCTCTAGGGCTTGCAGTGCTAGTCTCATTGCTCTACATGAAAAACCCATTGATGCACATTCTGCAAGCAAATCCTCAAGGGGTCTTGGTCCCCTTCTTAAACTTCTTAATGCAATGATCATTGATCTTGCTCTTGGTGACAACATTTTAAGGGCAATCTTATCGGCTCTATTAAGTATTATTTCAATATCAATGCTTAGACCTGTCAATGGCATACGCCATGTATTACAATCTATGTGTCCCTAATCAAAGTATACCCCTTCCCCCTTACTAGGGGGTGCACTAGAATAGTACAGCTAGTACGGTGCTCAGATGCTGGATTTGGGGTGATTATGTATGACTAATAAGGATGTCTGGGAATTGGCTAAGCCACGCAAGCCTATTCGTGCACAAGCAAAGATAATTGGCGAAATGGTTCTAGTTGAAACAGAAGATGGGGCAAAAGCTGTGGTTCCCAAGAAAGAAGTGTGTAAGCTTATTGAACGATACAATCTTGTAATTAAGGGGTATAAGTGTTAACGGCCTTGTGGGGAGCAGCAATTGCTCCGTTACTTAATGCGCTCTTTCTCTCATTTAATCGGGGCATTGTCTCGAATTTCCGGTAGGCTGCCGCCTAGTAGCAAGCCTTTCACGAATTTTATACTGGTTAGCCCTAACTTGATTAACCCCCACCACGCACCCTCATTTGGCTGCGATAGAGTTAGGGTTTTAGTGAGGCTGAGAGTATTATGGATGAACGTCGTGAGCGCCAGTCAATAGATATAGGTGAGGGTGAAGATTACATTATAGGGAAGCACGTCTATGGTAATTTATATGGTGTTAAGAAGGAGTTATTATGGGATGAAGATTTATTGAGGTCAATAATAGTGCAGGCAGCTAAAACAGCTAATATGAGACTTGTCGAAATCAAGAGTTGGAAGTTTACTGGGTTTCATGGTGGTGTCTCTGTAATAGCTTTGGTACTCGAAAGCCATATTGCGCTACATACATGGCCTGACTATGGCTATGCGACTGTAGATGTCTATACTTGTGGTGCAAACAGCGACCCTTGGAAAGCGTTCAATTACATTGTGGAAACGCTTAAGCCACATTACTATACTGTCCATTATGCAGACAGAAGTAGTATACCATTACTTGTTGCTAGAAGAGCAGCGCCGGGTACAAACCAATTCAACGAAAATACCAGCTAGTATAAGAGTTAAACCAATAAGTGCTAGTATTACGTAGAGTGGTGGCTCCATGTACTACCCCTTTGCAAAATCTTGTCTACAAAGAGTAAATATCTTTAAACAATGCATGGTAGGATTTGCTCCTAATTCTCCCCACGAGACACATATGGGAAAATTTAGTATTCATGGCTTTCCTCCTAGTACACATTTAGGTATATTCAGGTACATTCCCCAGTTAATTAAGGGGTGTGTATCATAGGATTACACTTATTCTGATGACATGGGGATAGAAATGTCGGCTTCACTTAAACTGTTCGAAAATCATCCTATTCGTTTACTAGCACGCGCCATGCATAGTGTATTAAGTCGTAAGGGTATCGATGAGACTCTGCAGAACATAGAAAGAATGATTAGCCCTACACCATCAGTCGAATTAGGTGACTACGGAGTACCTTTGCTGAGGCTCCTTAAAAGAGTAGAAGAAAAGATAACACCAAAGGAGGTATTTGTCGATATTGAGAACAAATTAAAGAATCTTGGTTTAAGAGTTATAAAGGAAGCAAGACTTCATGGCGCGTATCTCAATGTTGTAGTTAATGAAGAGGTTTTGGCGAAACTCGTATTCGACGCAGTACGTAATGATGGGAGTGAATTCGGTATTGTAAAAACCGATAACCCGCAACGGATAGTTGTTGAACATACGAGTGCTAACCCAGTACATCCATTACACATAGGTCATGCAAGAAACGCTAGCCTTGGTGATACACTTGCTCGTCTCCTTAGGGCACGGGGTCACATAGTACAAACCAGGTTCTATATTAACGATGTTGGTAGGCAAGTGGCGGTCTTAGCTTATGGCATCATCAAGGCAGGTCTTTCAATACCCAAAAACGTTAAAAAAGACCACTGGATAGGCCTAGTTTATGCAATTACCCACACATTAGTGGATATATCCGTTCTTAAGAAAGAGCTTGAGACATTAAAAAAAGAGGGAAGGTACGAAGAGTATCGTGACAAGTTGTCTGAGCTTGATAGACTTGTAGCGATTTTGTCGAAATTACGTGAAAAAAATAGTGAATTATTTGATAAACTTGCATCTGCAATTAATAATGATCCGGATCCTGAATCAAGTATAAGTGAGATTATGAAAGCCTATGAGTATAAGCTCGATGAAGTGGTAGTAAGAAGGATTCGCGAAATAGTAAATGCATGTCTGGAGGGGTTTAAGGAAACATTATCTAGATTTGGTGTAGAATTCGATGTATGGGATTGGGAGAGCGATCTTGTATGGAATAGTGATGTAAGGCGTGTCATTGATGTAGCAAAGAAAACACCGTATTTTACATTGTATAAAGGTACATATGCTCTTGATTTTAAAAGGATCTTAGGTAATGAAGAGGTAAGGAATGCGCTTGGTATTAGTGAAGGTACTGAGATTCCGCCGCTGATTTTAATGCGAAGCGATGGCACTACTCTCTATACGACGCGTGACATAGCTTATAGTATAAAGAAGTTTAGGGAATTCAATGCAGATAAGGTAATTAATGTTGTTGCAGCTGAGCAGCGACTGGAACAGTTACAAGTAAGACTTGCCCTTATAGCCTTAGGCTATCATCGTGAAGGCTACAATTTGTTGCATTACGATTATGAGATGGTTAACCTGCCCGGCGTCTCAATGAGTGGTCGTCGCGGAGAGTATGTATCGCTTGATGAATTACTTGATAGAGCAGCTGCCATTGCTCGTCGTGAAGTTGAACAAAGAAGTAGTGGTGGGCATGAATTGGATAGAATTGCTGAAGCTGTTGGTGTTGGAGCTGTCAGGTTCTCATTGGTATCGGTAGCTGCACAGAAACCATTGGTTTTCAATATGAATGAGGCGCTAGACTTTGATAGAAACAGTGCACCATATATTCAATACACTTATGCGAGAGCTCATAACATTTTGGCAAAGTATGGCAAACCTATTGATTGGAGTAGTATAGATTACTACTCTGGTTCTAAAGAGGGTATGCGACGTAAGCTTATTTTACTATTATCAGAGTTTCCCCGCGTCTTTGTCAAGGCAGCAGACGAGCTTCGGCCAGAACTATTGGTATCATACGTCCTAAAATTAGCTGACACATTTAATGCTTGGTATCCGCGTGATCATGTAATTCGGGAACAGGATCCTGGATTACGTAATTTTAAGCTAGCACTAGTATATGCAACAAAACAAGTATTAAGGAATATAATGAAAATATTAGGCGTCCCCGTTCTTGAGCGTATGTGACTATAATAACTCTAGTTTAAACGAGTAGAGCAAGCTACCTATGTTTGTTAATGTTTATTGAGTACTACTTGCTACTACACTTCATAGGAACACCGAAATGGTAGCCAAATTTAGCACATGGGTAGACTGTTAGAGGTAACTAATCATGGTGAAAAACAAGAGTAGGTCAAAGCAGTTATCTTTATGGAATTTTATAAGTAAAGAGAAGCGCGAACGTAGGGAGGAACTAGGCAGTGATGATAGTAAACTAGTCCTTGATGAACTTATAAGTGATTTAGTTGGTAAGAAAGCTAATAGAAATGTTCATGGTTTAGGACGTGAACAAGTGGAGTTACCGCCTAAATCTGTTAAAAACAAAGAGAGTAATACCGATTCAGTGGCGAGTCATACTAATGTCTATGGAAATGACTATGCTGATAGCTCGGTATTAGTGAGGATCGATAAACGTATTGCCTCGGAGCATGTTAAGGACGATGAATCAGTTAAGATCATAAAGTACAGCGGTATGCAACTCGTCAAAGAGCCTTTAGAAGCTGTGGAGGGTGTTACTGGCTATCTATTATCGACATACTATGATGGCTTGAAAGGTGTTGTTGCGATAAAGCTTTATGATGATAAAAGTGAGACTATGTATGTATACTATGACAAGACAGGGTACAAGCCGTATTTTCTTACTGATATACCTCCAGACAAGGTTCAGGAAATAAAGAGTGTTGTAACACATTCTGGTTTTGAGCGTGTAGAGATAGTAAGGAAATATGATTTACTTCGAGGCAAGGAGAGAACTCTTACAAAAATAGTAACTAAAACACCCGACGTAGTCCGTGTATTAAGAGAAAAAGTGCCCAAAGCATGGGAAGCCAACATTAAATTCCATCATAATTATATATATGACTATGGTCTCGTGCCCGGTATGAGGTATAGAATTGTCGGTAAAAGCATGGAAATAGTAATGCCTAATTTAGATGATAAGGACGTGGAAAAAATACGTGAAGTTTTCCATGGTGAGGATGAGTCAACTATTAGGATGGCTGTTGAGTGGCTTCCTTTGTTTGAAGAGGCACCACCTAGAGTAAGACGAATTGCAATCGACATAGAAGTTTATACACCTTTCAAGGGAAGAGTACCAGATGCCAATGAGGCCTCATATCCTGTAATTAGTGTTGCTTTTGCCTCTAACGATGGATTTAAGGCGGTTTTTCTTCTTGGTATTCATGGTAAAAGCTTTGGTGATGCAGATTTACCTAATGACGCATTAATTGAGATATTTGATAACGAGCGTGCCCTCATTATTGAAACGCTTCGTATTATAGCCCAGTATCCCCTGGTCTTATCGTTTAATGGTGATAATTTTGATTTTCCATACATATTTAATCGTGCAATAAAGCTCAATATACCACGTGATCACATACCATTTAGGCATACACGTGAATACGTGTCGTTGAAATACGGTCTTCATATAGACTTGTATAAGTTCTTCTCGATTAAGGCAATACAGAGTTATGCGTTCGGTAATGCTTACAAAGAGTTTACATTAGATGCTATCTCAGCGGCTCTTCTAGGTGAACGTAAACTGGAGATAGAAACTAGCATTAGTGAGCTTCCATTCTCAGAGCTGGTAAAATATAACCTACGTGACGCTGAGTTAACCCTAAAACTAACACTCTTTAACGATGAACTTGTGTGGAAACTTATTGTTCTGTTAATGCGTATATCGCGTCTTCCACTTGAGGATGTAACCAGGAGCCAAGTATCTGCGTGGATTAAAAGCTTATTGTATTGGGAACATCGGAGAAGAAACTATTTAATACCACTACCCAAGGAGATAAGACAATTGAAAGGTGAAGTCAAGAGCGAAGCCATAGTTAAGGGTAAAAAGTATATGGGTGCCCTTGTCCTTGATCCACCTAGCGGAGTATTCTTTAATGTTGTTGTCCTTGACTTTGCAAGTCTATATCCTAGTATAATTAAGAAATGGAATTTAAGCTACGAAACTGTTAATCCCGTGGAATGCCCTGGAGATAAAATAGTTGTTATACCAGATGTTAGTCATAAGGTCTGTATGAGCAAACCCGGCCTTACTGCCCAAATAGTCGGATTACTAAGAGATTATCGTGTACGAGTTTATAAAAAGAAGGCTAAGTCGAAAGATTTACCTCCAGAGGTAAGAGCATGGTACGATACTGTTCAGGCTGCAATGAAGGTTTACATTAATGCTAGTTACGGTGTTTTTGGCGCTTCTAATTTCCCATTCTATGCGCCACCAGTAGCTGAAAGTGTTACTGCAATAGGTCGTCATACAATTAAAGCCACGGTACAAAAAGCTGGTGAACTGGGTCTTAGGGTTCTATATGGTGATACAGATTCCTTATTCATATGGCATCCAAGTGAGGAAGCACTTAAGAGGCTAAGAGACTATGTAGATAGAGAGTTTGGGCTTGAACTTGAAATTGACAAGTCATATAAATTGTTGACATTTACTGGTTTGAAAAAGAACTACCTAGGCGTGTTTAACGAGGGTGGAGTTGATGTTAAGGGCCTTGTTGCTAAGAAGAGAAATACACCTGAGTTCCTAAAAAAGGAATTTAAGGAGATTCTTGATATGATAGGTAAGATAGATACGCCATTCGATGTTATTCGTTTTCGTGAACATATGCGTAAAAAGCTAAGAGAAATATATGTTAAACTCAAGGGTTATGAGTATAATCTTGATGAGCTTGCAATAAAAATGGGTTTGAGTAAACATGTTAGTAGTTATGATAAAAATACACCGCCGCACGTTAAAGCAGCGAGGCAGCTTGTATCGATCGGGATAGAGGTATTACCCGGAGATGTAATATCTTTCGTGAAAGTTAAAGGAAAGGATGGTGTGAAACCTATACAGTTAGCTAGGCTAACGGAAATAGATTTAGATAAATACATAGAACAAGTTAAATCAACGTTTGAACAAGTACTTCGTGCCTTTGATGTTAGTTGGGATGAGATAATTGGTGCTTCAAGACTTGATATGTTCATTAAGGTGAAATAAGTCTGAGAATACAAGTAAGTGGCACTGCCTTATTGTCTTCTCCTTCTTTTTCTTGTTCTTTTTGGTTTTTCTGGTTTTTCTTCTTCTATCTCCCTTAATCCTTCTTCAAGCCGTTTTAGCTCTTCTTCGCTTATTTGTAATTGAGGCGTTGTTTCAAGCCTTTTTGGTTCACGTGTCGTTTCTATGGCATATTCCTCAAGCTGGCGTTTACCCTCATCATCTAGGTATGGTGATAAAACAATGATTTTTCTCTCGTGATAGGCATCCTCTATCCAAGAGCTATCATAGCTTATGGTGTATATTGGTATACGTACTACGAGATCATTACCTTCACGCATCATTTCTAGATTCAGTTCTATAAGTCTTTCGTAAAGATTAGGATCAATTGGTAATTTGTAACGCACTTCCAGAGTTGTTTTTATTACTGTAAAGTCGCTTGAGGAGGGATCCCATTCCTCTAACGCCTTCTTTGCTAACTCTTTTACAACTTCCTCTACAATTTTATTAACTACCTTTGAAGCGACGAGTTTGCCTTCCTCTGCATGAACAATAACAGTCTTGCTCATGGACTGTCTCACCAGCTCAAACTACTTTCTCTGTTGGTGGAGACCCTTAATGTACAAATAAATATTATGTGAAAGCCCATTATCGTATATTGTTGCTAGTAGGAAGGGACGCCAGAGCGTTATTTGGAACTCGTGAGAAACTATCCTTGCACCATCCTTTAGTTCCTTTTCCAGTTTAGGTGCTAGTGCATCATTTACGCTTGTTAATAGGTATAAAGTTACTATTGTGGCATCATCTATTCTCGTTTTGAACATGTCTTCTTCTCTTATCTCTACTCGCTCACTTATCCCTTCACGAATTGCCTTTTTGCGTGCTTCACTTGCTAAGTCTTTTCTTAATTCTACACAGACTGCCTTCCTAACACCAAATTCCTTAACTGCTATGAATGGTATTCGTCCATCACCACAGCCTAGGTCATATACGATATCGTTAGGACCTGCACCTGCTAGCTCAAGCATTTTTCTAGCAACGGCTATTGGCGTAGGCACGAATGGTACGCGTATACTCATGCGGTGTTAGGCCCCTCTTTCTAGCTTTTCGAGAACTAGTTGGAAGGCTTTATTAAGATCAGGTTTAAGATCTTTGTCTAAAGGCAACTGTGAAATCACGACACGGGTCTCACCACCTTCATATTGTACTAGTAGTTGAGGTAGCCATGGCATTCCAAATTCGTCCTTATCCCCATACTGTGAAAGGAGTATGTAGTCTTCTTCTTTGATTTCCAGTTTAAGCTTTACTTTTTTACTAATTTCACTTGCAAGTTTAATCCATGTCTCATGAAGTGGATGGTGATTAGCTGTTACCAATATTAATTTGACTGGCTTCTTCATGGTCTTCGCCGATGTACGTGATTCTTCCCAACGGTATCTTATATGTTCTCCTACTCCATTTCGTTATTTTTCCCTCCTTTGCTAAACTAGATAATATACGTCCTGCAGAGTATGTTGATGTACCTAGTAATCTTGCAAGTTCATCGACGGTTATGAATTGTTTTCCTCTTTTTATAAGCATTAGTAGGACAAGGTTTGGATCAATTTTGACTTTGAGAGTTGTCGCCATGTACTGTGCCCCCATAATGTCACTCAAGGGATAATTAGAGAATGGGTTGAGCGAAACTATTCCACCTATGAGTAAGTATGTGATTAGCCAGCTAATGTTAGCTTATTAGCTACTAGCTGATGTTAGCCACTGCGTAGAGGTGGGTAGAGGGAAGTGTACTACTCTGAAGCTTTTACAGAGGTATATGTACCCGATACGAGTGTTATTATTGAAGGTGTACTAAGTAAACTTGTTCGTGATGGAAAGCTTAGAGGAAAAATAGTTATTCATCGTGCTGTATTAGCGGAGCTAGAACATCAAGCCAATAGTGGCAAAGCAATAGGGTATGCCGGGCTTGAAGAGATAAAACGTTTGAGAAATCTTGCAAGGGAAGGGTTAGTTGATATAGAAATTGCTGGTGAACCCCTACGTCTAAGTAATTCTAGGCTACTTGGTAGTAATATTGTTGATGCCATGATACGTGAATACGCATATGAGATAGGAGGAACGCTTATTACAAGTGATCGTGTCCAAGCATTAGTTGCAGAAGCGATGGGTATTTCCGTAGTATATATTCAGCCCAGAAGAGAAGATGAGAGATTAGAAGTGGAGAAACTCTTTGATGATGTCACCATGAGTCTTCACTTGAAGGAAGGCTTGCCTCCAAGAGCGAAAAAAGGCACACCTGGTAAATGGGTTCTTACAAATATTAGTGACATGCCACTCCAAAGGCAGGAGTTAGAACGTATTGCTAGAGAAATAGTGGAAGCTGCAAAAAGAAGAAGTGATGGCTTTGTTGAAATAGACAGAGAAGGCTCAACGATCGTGCAGCTTGGTAGGTATCGAATCGTCATAACCAGACCTCCTCTTAGTGATGCATGGGAAATAACCGTTGTACGTCCTCTCAAGAAGTTAAAACTCGGAGACTACAATTTGCCTTCAAAAGTCTTAAAGAGATTAGAGGAGCGTGCTGAGGGAATCCTTATTGCTGGAGCACCTGGTATGGGGAAAACAACATTCGCACAAGCATTGGCTGAGTATTATGCGGAGAGAGGTAAGATCGTTAAAACAATAGAATCTCCGAGAGACATGATATTGCCTCCCTCAATAACACAATATTCAAAAACATATGCAGGTATAGGTGAATTACATGATATACTGCTACTTAGCCGTCCCGATTATACCGTTTTTGATGAACTTCGAACAGATGAAGACTTTAAACTGTATGTTGACCTCAGACTAGCAGGCATTGGTATGATAGGTGTTGTGCATGCTACTTCGCCTATTGATGCTATACAACGTTTCCTAAACCGTGTCGATCTTGGTATGCTTCCAAGTATTATTGATACAGTTATTTTTATAGAGAAAGGCCAAGTAGCAGGTGTTTATGAACTTAGAATGACCGTAAAGCTTCCTACGGGTTTACGTGAAGCTGAACTTGCCCGTCCCGTTGTTGAAGTCAGAGACTTCATAACGGATGAACTGCTTTATGAAATATATACATTTGGTGAACAGAAGATAGTAGTTCCTGTTAAAAGCATTAAAGGGCTAAGTGGTGTTGAAGCAAAGCTGAGAAAGATAATTGAACGGTTAATTCCCGGTGCTGAGATAGAGGTACGGGATAACACAATAATAGTTCATGTGCCACGTGTACTTACCAAGATACTACAGAAGCGTATGAAAAGACTACGTAAGCTCGAAGACAAATATGGGATACCAATAAAGATAAACATGGTAGGCTAATATGAATAGAGTCATAAAAAAAGGTGCACGTGCAGAAAGAGAGCTTGCCCGTAGATTATGGTCTATGGGTATTGCAGTTATAAGAGGCCCTGCTAGTGGGAGTGGTACAAGGAAGCTCTATTACCCGGATTTAGTTGCAATAAAGAATCGTAATGTTGCAGTTATAGAAGTAAAGTATCGTAGTAAGCTATCACCAATAAGGCTAGATAAAGAGAAAATTGAAAGACTAGTTGAGTTTGCTAGAAGAGCTGGTGCAAGGCTTTTCTTAGCCGTAAAATTGCCTGGCGAGTGGCGGATAATAGAGTTAAATTGGAGTGAGCTTCTAAGGGCTCTTAATGATCGGGAAAGCAGAGCCTTGGTTATATCAGAGGATAAAATACGCCGTGGCATGAGCCTAAATGCATTTGCATCAAGCCTTGGATCGGCAAGTATTAAAGAATATTTCTCAGCCGGGTAAGTTTTCCTCATATAGCTGTCGGCTCGGGAGTAACTCATCACAGTAAAATGCTGTTTTATGGTCTTACCTTTACTTCTTTAATGCGTGGCTCCCCTTTAAAGCGCCATATAAGTCTAACTATATTTAGGGAATCTCGTCTAACCTTTATACTAGTTGTGTAGGTAGTCTTCGGCTTTAGCTTGTCTATTTTTTTCCTATCGATAACTTGACCCTTGCTTACTGCAATGAGGTATATATTTTCTGGCTCAGTGTTACCACGATTAGTTACTCTAACCAGGACATTATCTCCTTTAATATCAAGAATATTTATATCTAGTTGAGGTTCTTTTCTTTCAAGATTTTCGATGAGTATTGATGATACTATTAGTGTTTTAGGATAAAATGGTGTAGAAGTCTCTTCATATTTTACTCTTATGCTTTCACCGCTACATCTTAGTTTAACATCCTGTGGCCCAATAATCCCGGTTATTTTCTTTGTATTACCACAATCGAGACTTACTCGGGAAAGTTTATTCGGAACTACCATTACTACTCTA
>JALTZQ010000166.1:1697-2545 GCA_027046105.1 Pyrodictiaceae archaeon | reverse complement strand
GATCTGGGAGAGGGATGAGTATGGTTGGTTTGATACTCCGCCTCCAGAGAAGGATCTATCCCTCGGCATAGGGAGATACTATGCTTGGCAAACACCACTACACCGAGAAGCAGTAAGAAAAATACTCAACAACACACAAAAACCCAAACATTGAAGGTATCTACACAAAAGACTCTAAAGGATAGCTCCATGTCATCGATATAGAGCATCTTTTCTTGTGGAGTACGTTAAAGTAGCAGCCTTATACTAGATCGCACACGTAATTTTGGTTATATGCCCTGCCAGGAGGCTATAGTACTTGAATGAAAGTATCATTGTATGTCTTCTCTAAGAGTGTGGCAAATCTCCTCGCTCAAGTTTACGTGGCTGCAAAACTTATCTATCCTCTCCTTGAGCCCTTCTTGGAACACGAAGCGTTACCATAGTATCTACATGTCACGGAATCGGTAGCTGTCAAGATAATAGTAGCGGATTTAAAGTGAATGTTGTTTGGTTCTCTAGAGCCAGGATTATGACTAAATCAAGTACCATGAAATAACATTACTTTAGTCAATTCTGCTACATGGTGTGTTGGGTTTTTCCTGGGTTAACCTTGTTAACCTTCTCCAAAGGAGATAAGGCCTAGGACACCATCAAGGAGTAGACCTTGTAGAGGGGCCAGCATCCATAGAACCCTTTACGTCGAAATGGATTTCATTCGTAGTACTAGTGGCCAGGAAGGTCTAAAGCCCCATAAAGGCATTGGGTTCTCCGAGACTATTGGCTTTAATGTAGGTGGAGAAGAAGATTAACGGTGAATTCGGGAGCTGTTATGCTACGCGCGCATTACCCTAGCCCGACGATGCTGG
>JALTZQ010000166.1:0-1687 GCA_027046105.1 Pyrodictiaceae archaeon | reverse complement strand
GAGAGTACAACTCGATCTCGCCCAGATAACCATATTCACCGGAAGGAATAATGCTGGGAAATCCTCAGTACTCGAGGCACTCGCACTAGCCTTCTCATTCCCCGTTCTCCGAGACTGGTTGGGCAATGACGTTGTCCGCATAATTGTAGATGACAAGCTTGGTGGGCACCCAGGTAGACTCCTAAACAGCCGATGTGGGAAAGAAGCAGCCATAGAGCTCGAAGTGCGGGGGAAGAGCCACGAACGATAAGAATAACTAAGCCAGACACCAATATGGATGCACTACTTACATGCGAAATGCTCCAACGGCTAAGTGAGGTCCTTTACGAGGAACTGGTAGCTGAGGGTGAGGCCTACAGATGTCTTAGGAGACTGCTTCAAGGCGGCAAGGGGGAAGGAGAAGCCCTAGCGACACTCATACTCACAGCATCATACATACTGATGTATCTTAGCACAGCATGTAGTGGGAGAACCCCGCAACTACCAGCCACACTACAAGCAATACCGCTCCCTGACACCATACTAAGAGCCATTTACGAGAGAGAAGGAGCCTTGGCCTCCATAGCATCAACACTCGCACAAAAGGCCAATAGCATTGTAAACATAGTTATCCATGATAGTGTAGTCATAGGTCTTAGAGGAGCCTCTCTACTGTACCTGCCAAACCCGTGGATAGACAAGGAAAGGCTAGACCAGTACTATGACGTGGCTGACTCCTTTGGGGACCTGCTCATACAGAATACGATAAGCATTGCTGGGACGCTTCTCGAGAAAGCAGGGATCCAAGACCTCTACTCCACCTACGCTAAGCTCCAGTTGAGTAAAGAACTGAAAAGGATAATCCAACGCTGCCTATGGAGGAAACTTAGGAAAATAATGACAAGCCTCCTATTAGATCGGGAAGCAGTAGTAATGGGTTCTAGAGAGGACTCCAAAACCCCTTGGAGTACCTACACCTTGTTCCGCCGAACACTAAGCCTTCGCCAGGAAGCTCTCAGTGCAAATAGTCTTGTAGAGATAGTAGATGCGATACATAAACACGGCCTACTCGAAGACTACAATAATGTCATCAAGAAAATAGGGTTAAAAGACCCTATAATCAAGAATAGAGAAGTCCACGTGTACGCCATAGACTCTGGAATCAGTGTACCAGCAGCCCTACTCGGCGACGGTACATTGCAACTACTAATGCAACTACTAATCCTACTAGCAGGCCTTGTCCTTGCAAGAAAGAAGCCAAGAACAGTACTGGTACTCGAGGAGCCCGAAACTGGGCTCCATCCAGGCTACATGACGGTACTAGTAGACAACATGGCAAGAGCCGTTAAAGAAAACCCTAGCGCCATCATACTACTCAGTACTCACAGCATCGAGCTGATACGCTTCATCGTTAAGAGGGCAGAAAAACACAACGTCATAGACAAGGTGAAAACAATCCTAATGAGCCAGGGAGAAGTATACTCTGTTTTCCAGGGCAGAGAGGCGCTAGAGGCAAGCAAGATAGGAGCAGAACTACGCGGAATCTAGGACCCCAAGACCAAAGGCAAACGCGTACTTCTAGTAGACGATGTAAGGACTAGTGGTGCAACAGCCAACACAATAGCCAAGCTACTCAAGGAGGCAGGTGCAAGCAAAGTCTACCTCCTCGTAGCAGGCAGAGCAACACACTACGAAACCCTAAGAGAAA
>JALTZQ010000165.1 GCA_027046105.1 Pyrodictiaceae archaeon | reverse complement strand
GTAGAGGCCTTTGGACAAGGCTCTACCTCCTTACCATAAAGTCCGTATAGTCTTCGTCAACAGTGGTTTCGTGAACCTCTATATCTGTGATGTCGATGGTTTTAAGATTTCGTATCCTTTCTACAAGCCATTCAACATCATCCCTAGAAGCTTGCACGATTATCTCCACGCTCCCATCACTGAGATTTCTAACGTATCCCTTTAATCCTCTCCTTTTCGCAATAGACCACACAGTATGCCTAAATCCGACTCCCTGAACTCTTCCACGAACCAAGACACGAAACGCTTTAGCCACGCCTACCACCACTCCGCTCAAGTGTCTTGATTATTGTTGTTCAACTCTAAACCTAGCTAAGATAGCCTTATCTACAACGTACTTCTCTATGCTGCGCGGAGCAATTACTTCGGGTTCGCCCTTCCCCACTATCTCGCCGAATACAACAGGGCTATAGCCCCGTGAATGCAGATCCTTTACGATGTCATCCACTATTTCGTCTGGTGCAACAATGACATAGCCTCCGTTTGTCCCACTAGTTGCATTTGTTAGTATGAATCTTGACGCTGCAAACTCCGCATATTCTGGGAAGAGAAGTGGGATATCCCATAATCGTATCTTAGCCTTCATTTGTTCAGCTAGTTCCCAGACAACGTAGATGCCGGGTCCTGTAACATCAGTTGTTGCAATAATGTGTTCGCCTCTCTGGTACTCCTCATTGTATAGTGGTAGATGCTTTGCCACAACTTCAGCAGCAGGCTTATTGGGTGTTGAGATATAGTCAACGGCTTTTTCCTTAGCCTTTTCTAGCTCCTCAAAACTAATTCCATACTCCTCGAGCTCGTCAACGATAGTCTCGTCAATAACTGCGGCAAGGTATATGTTTATTGGGGCTAGTTCTCCGAAAGGCCTTGTTGCAATAAGCTTCATGCCTGGCTCTGCTCTATCATAGAATGTCGGTGGTCTACGGGTGGTATCCGCAAGCACCGTTGCTCCAATGATGAGCCTACCCTTACCTGGCATGGGGACATCGAGTACTTTTGCGCCAAGGGTCTTAGCAAAGACCTCTATGCTATGATAAAGCTCTTCACGTAATTCCTCACTAGGTGCGTTGACGACGGGGGCTATTCGTATATTCTCGTGGGCACCTAGAACGAATAAGTCGTTGAGCGAGTTACTTAGCGCGCCAGAGACTTGCTTGTAGTCGGTTGGTGGTTTTGTAGGGTCTATGATGTGTATTGTATCATTGTTTGCAAGTGTATAGCCCTCTATCTCTCCACCTAAGAGCTTAATATAGTCAATGAGCATGAATTCATCGTCACGGAATGGTGTTACTATTGAGTGCCCCTTACCCATGTATAGTCTTACATGTGACTCGGCGATACGCTTGTAGACGGGACCTATCTTTTCGGCAAACCTCTCTGGATCATCGGCATAGCCTTGGTAGACCTGCACAAGTACAATAGCGCGATCAGGCTTTAGCCGAGCTATATCCTGGGGATCCACGTTTGTTTGCTTGCCAAGTGTGTAGATCCGACGGTGTAGTTCAACACCACCACTAGGCTTAGGGAAAATGTCTGCATCTTCTCTAGGAGCTATCTCCAGTCCCGACCTTTCTAGTTCTGGCCTAAGCCTTGATAGTGCAGGGTATACGACACGGACTAGATCAACTTTAACTGCACAACCCGTTGCTAAAGCTAAAGGGTTCACGCCAAGACTCTCATAATACTTTACCATCCTACGTATATCTTCGAGCCGCTCTACTATAGAGGGTTTGACCATCTCTTTCTCACCTCCTCTTCTTGATAACTATCTTCCAGACACCATCACCTACACGCTCGACACCGAGCACCTCATGACCATCGTCGCGTGCGGCGCGTGGCACGTTTTCACATGATGGTGGATTATCAGTTACTACTTCAAGTACATCGCCTGGTTTTAGCTTTGAGATAGCTTTGCGCATATATATGACAGGGTATGGGCATGTATACCCCGTTACGTCGAGCAGATACAAGTTCTCACTTCTCTTCACGAAACGAACCATGGATATTCACCTCCAGGGATCGATACGGTTACGATATGCAATATAGTGTACAAGGAGTATCCATGCAAACATTGTGGCATAGATGACTAAGAGAGCACCCATCCAGCCAAGAGCATCTGGTAGGAAAATCTTCGCATAAGGTATATTCTGGACAAGACTATCGCGTAATGGGCGTAGTAGTGGATACGCGAGTACAGCTGTCACTAGGGCAGCCAATAGCCCAGTATTACCCTCAGCTGCTTTCCAGAGACTACCCGATGCACAGCCACCAGCAATAGCCATGCCAAAGCCGAAGAGTACGCCACCAAGAATGTTCATGAAGGAGACGGGCTTGATGTATATGTAGGGGTCTATGTAACCCATGTACTTTAGCGCTGCCGCACCAGTAGCACCAACAATAATGCCTAGAGCTATACCAGTCTGTAGCCTTATGGCGCGTGCCTGTTCTGCACCTCGGAAGAGATCACGAAACGCTGTCGCGAAGCAGAATCTCGCCCTTTGCAACACAA
>JALTZQ010000164.1 GCA_027046105.1 Pyrodictiaceae archaeon | reverse complement strand
ATAGCTGAACACTACTGCTATGTCTATGTCACTCAGTACAGTTAATCTGCCCTCAGCAGCTCCCCCTACAAGGTATACTTCAGCCTCGGGGTAGAGTTCCCCCACGATCCTAGCTACATCTAAAACCACTTTTCTCCATAACCTAAGCTGCTGGAGGCGTGTTTCAGGCAAAAAGTCTCCTCTCCAAATCCTCTAGCTTCTCGATGAGCTGCTCTGCTATCTTCAATAATAGTTTTGCCTCCTTTTCACCATACTCTACTAGCCCATAGACTGCTCTTGTATGTGCATCACTTAATTCTGCCATTTCCCTCCGGTGCCTTCTTACATAGTCTGCTACTTCCCTAGCTAAATCCTCTACCCCTTGCTCCATAAGTGTTGCTGCGAGTAAGCCAAAAAGCTCCCTCACATTATGGCCTCGCACCTCTTCGCCTAAAACACGATACAGTATACTTTTGAGGTAGAGCTGTACAGCATACTCTGCATCGAATACACACATATCGTAATCGCCTTCACTATAAGCACGCCGAGCCCACTTCAAGGCACTCAAGGCTCTCTTACGAAGTAAAGCTGCATATTCACCACTCAAGCAAAAACCCTCCATCAGCTCCACTACTCGCTCCTAGTACGTGGCTTACCCACTCTATCCACTATGTTACTGCTTGGTCGTATTTTCTATGGGCTTAAAGGGTGGTTGCTGAAGTCTTCTCAGTCTAAGGGTGGATAATTGGCTTAGTACTTTCCTAGTAAAGGCTTCTAGTTGTTGAGGCTGTACCCCCTTTGTACTAGCATGCTTTTTCACTTCCTCCTCGACTAGTGCATACTTCTTGTACTTTTCATTGAGTCTTCTCCATGGTATGCCTTCTAGAGCCTTCCCCACCTTCTCGTCATAGTATATAACGCCTTTTTTCATGAGGAACGCTATTATCGGGTAACCTATGTAGCCACGATAAATGGTTCCATTATCGTTACTATATGCTTCTCTACGTGCCAGGTCTACATAGACAGTGTAGACTCTATCGCCTTCACTCGAAGTAACTCTAGCCCTCTTATCATCCACAACCTCTACACGGCCATCAGCTACGGCGCCAGCAGCCTCTAATACCTTGATCCGTGGAGGCATCCTAAGTATCAACCCATACACCCCCATACAATGAGGTGAAGTGGTTCGGGCTAGATGTAGCCTATCCCTCCTCGAGGAGTGAGTGTCTTAGCGTGTTACCCTCTAGTTCCTCTTCTCGGGCATGCTCGTGGTAGAGGTGGGTTTAGATAGTGGAGTATATTGATCCACTTGAACAGTTCCTTGGTGATAGCGAGGAGGACGTAGGAGGACCAGCAGCATTTGCAGTACTTCGTGAAACTGGACGTATAGCTAAACGTGTAACGGGTAAACTTAACAGGTTTAGGGAGTTGGTAGTTGAGGGTGTTTTCGACGACATCATGGCTAGGAGGCGTAGGTTGGGTGAAGCGGTTCTCCTTAGTGGTGTTGCCGTTGATTCGACGTATCCACCCGAAGGCGGTGTAGAGCTTGTTGGTGGGCACCTAGTTGGTGTTGTAGCAGGTTATATCGCGTACCGTGGTGGCCGTGAAGCACCCTCTCGTGGCATCATGGTGCGAGCCCTACTTGTTGAAGACGAGGATGCAAGAAAGAGGGTACCTATCGCAGCTAAGATCCTTGAGAAGAGGCTTGCTTTACGCATTCTCGACATGATCGAGGAAAGGAAGCTTGAGGCTAAGGTGATTCTCTTTGATGGTGAGTTGATTCCCTACCACGTCCTTTTCCGAAGGGTTAAGGGTCGCCCTCTCCTTGAACGCTTAGATGCTGAGACATCTCGTCTACTCGAGAGGGCTCGTGAGCTACGTGTTAGCCTTGTAGGTGTAGTTAAAAGGAGCTACTCAAGACTTCTTTCAGCCCTAGTGGGTAGAGAGGTATTCCTTAACGATAAAGCAGCATTGTCAATGCTACTTGATCCTGGAAGCTATGTGGAGTTGGGAAGATATCATAGTCTTCTACCCCGCTATGCACTCATAAGTAAGCATGGCGAGAAACTGGGTAAGCTGGTCAGGGAGAGGCTAGGTGAGAGGCCAGTATATGGAGAAGTGACCGTAGCCTTCTACCGCCCAATCCAGGGCCCTGGTTACGCGGTTAAAACGGAGATACTAGACTATGGTGATATAGGTATTGGGGAGATACTATCCAGTTTAGCAGCAATGACTAATCCCGGGACAGGGTTGCCCTATCCAATAGATCTTGTCGATGAGTATACACGGTTTGAGGCCAGAGTCCTTGAGCTACTACGGAGGAGACTCATAGCAGAGTTAGCAGATGAGTTAGGCCCCTCTGTCGCGATAGTCCTAAGCCATACTAATCCAGAGAAGCGCTACCTCTATGAACCACGCCGCATTGGTAGACACTCCTAAACGTCCTAGACTATTTCAAGGCCCCTAAGGGCTAGTAATGTAGAGGCTGACCTCGACCCCACTAGCCATGAAGCCCTCCTTCACCCTCTTGATGCAAGGGCTGGAGCGCCTTGGAGGTATTTAGCGAGCTACTTAACCGTAAGGTGGAGCTTCCAGATGAGCCTAAGCGAATTGTTAGCCTTGCCCCTGCGGTCACGGAAACACTTTACATGCTAGGTATATGGGACCGTGTTGTTGGTGTAAGCTACTTCTGCAATAAGCCACCCGAAGCCTCACAGAAGCCACGTGTAGGAGCATACCTAAACGTCAACTACAAGCTGCTAAATGAGCTACAGCCCGACCTAGTACTCACCACTACGGGGATCCAGTACAGGCTTGCCAGAGAGCTTGCTGAGAAAGGCTATCCCGTCTACCCCATCCCCCTACCCACTAGCGTCTACGGTATACTGGATAACATCGTCTTAGTGGGCCTCGTGGTAGGCCGCACACGTGAGGCACGAGAGCTAGCGGCAGGTCTCGCCCACAAGCTTAGCGAGTTATCAAGAAAGTACGGTCTCGATGCTACTGTCTACTATGAGGTTGATCTTGGGGGCCCAGTCACTATTGGTGCAGCCAGCTACATAGACCATGGCTTCTCCCTAATAGGCCTCAAGAACGTCTTTCACGGTGTGCGTCGTGCCTACTTCACGCCAGGAGATGAGCTAGCGAATCTAAATCCAGACATTATAGTGTATGAGCCAAAACCTGGCCATAAACCCGGTGTTAGGGAAATCGCGGAGATGTTTACAGAGAGGGGCCTTGGTGGCTGGAAAGCCGTGCGGGATGAGAGAATAATCGTGTTGGAGCCCGATACGCTAGCCCACTATGGCCCATCCTTCATAAGATTCCTGGAAGAGCTTGCTAGCAAGGCTAGAGAGCTACTTAGCTCCACGAGTAGCCGGTAGTACGCCAAGTAGTGATGGTATGGACATAGTGTCCATAACAAGGGGTTTCTTCCCCCCACAAACACACTATATAAACCGAACACGGGGACAAGGCCGTGGCTATACAGAGACTGTATACTCGTACCGGAGACGATGGTTATACCTACTGTGTGTTAAACAAGCAACGTGTATCCAAGGCACATCCATGTATCGAGCTTATGGGTGCACTTGACGAGGCAGAGGCATGGCTAGGTTATGCATCAAGTCTACTTCCACCAGTTCTAACAGAGCTATCTAGAGATCTTGAATGGCTCCAAGAACTCCTCTTCCGTATAGGCTTCACGCTAGCAGGCAATAATTGTATAGATGAGGAGGATGTTGAGAAGCTTGAGAAAATATCTGACAAGTATATGGAGGGTATAGAGTTGAAGGGATTCGTTTTAAGTGGAGGGCATCCAGCAGCAGCGGCAATAAGCATAACCAGGACTGTGGTGCGGAAGTTGGAGCGAAGACTTGTGGCTTGTATGGAAGAGGGTATCGTTGGGAAAGAGAATAATTGGCTACAAGCAGTGGTGAATAGGCTTAGTGATGCATTGTTCGCGATAAGTCTATGGGTCAATAAGAGGCTTGGCTATGAACCACATTATGTGCCTCCATGTAGGCCTAGGTCTTCCTAGCCTCCTCTAGGTATGGGCGTAGTATTTCCTCGAGGGAATACTCGTCTACAGCCCCTACGAAACCATCGACTACCTCACAGTTCCGGAATATTATTGTTGTTGGCGTACCCATAATGCCTAGCTCCATCGCCTTCTCGTATGCATAGTATACGTCTACCTCAACGAACTTAACCCTATCACCATACATCCTGCGTGCCTTCTTAGCAAACTCATAGAATATCGGCTTATAGATGGCGCATGCAGCACACGTAGGGCTAGTAAACATAGCTATTACCACAGGGTACTTGCACACTATCTGGTCAAGACGCTCTCCTTCTGTTATAAGCTCCACAGCATCATCCTCACTATTGTCATCGTGTCCACCCTGAGCTATTCTTTGACTCATCTCCTCAAGGATCTCTTCAAGCTCTGGATCCCTATCTATCTCCTCGCGACGCAACAACACACCACCCTATCAAGCCACCTACACTGGCTGCGCCTTATAAGTGGGCTTCTCTCCCTAACCACGTATTGTCGCTAACCATAATGGTTTCGTCGCTGAATTAATCTTTTGTTTTGAGAGAAAAGAAGGCTATTCTTTAGCGTCAGTGATTTTAGGAAGCATAACCCACCCTGATACAGCATAGGCGGGTGTGTGTCTCGTGTCCCGCCAACCCCTTCTAGTTCTCGGTGAGGGCCCCGACTACCAACTCACCATAGACAAGCTACTATACCATGGCCTATACATGGCCCCCGAGCAGAGAATATACTACAAGGACAAGCATAGCTATACCTATCTAGAACTACGTGATCGTGTTGAGAAGCTTGCAGCTGCACTCGAAGCTCTCGGAGTTAAGGGAGCTAATGGAAGATATGCAATGGGTGATCGTGTTGCAACACTAGATTGGAATACCCATTGGCACTATGAAGCCTATCTAGCAGTACCGATGATGGGTGCGGTTCTGCATACGGTGAATATACGCTTAGCACCAATGGAGATAATATACGTGATGAACCATGCCAAAGACAAGGTGCTAATAGCGCACCAGGACTTCCTTCCTCTAGTTGAGAAAATAGCACCAGAGCTCAAGACTGTTGAAAAGATAATCGTGCTACGTGAGAGTGAGGAACTAGAGCTACCATCCAAGCTAGGTGGTAAAGAGGTCTACGACTATGAGGCGCTGCTACGTGACTATGGTGGAAGGGGCTATAAATTCGAGGAATTGGACGAGAACACTGTCGCGGCAATGTGCTATACTTCCGGTACAACAGGGTTGCCGAAAGGCACGTATCATACTCATCGCCAAATAGTTCTCCATGCTCTAGCTACAGCCCTACATATATCGGCATTCATACCCGCAGAGTTCCGCTTAAGCTACACTAGTACATTCATGCATATAGTCCCGATGTTCCATGTCTATTCGTGGGGTCTACCATACATATCGACAATGCTTGGAATCAAACAAATTTATCCCGGTAGGTTTGATGCGGGCTTCTACCTACGTCTCCTAGCAGAGCACCGTGTAACGCATACTGCTGGAGTACCAACAATACTCTACATGCTGTTAACGCACCCCGACTTCCCCAAGTACCGTGAGAAGATAAAGGGCTTGATCTTTGTTGTTGGAGGCTCTGCGCTACCTAGAGGACTAGCAAAGCTAGCTTGGGACAATGGTATTAGGGCCATAGTGGGCTATGGGATGACTGAGACAGCACCAGTACTAACAATAGCAACTATAAAGCAAGACCTGCTCGACCAGCCAGAAGAGTTCAAATGGGAGCTCATGGCCCAGAGAACCGGGTTACCGGTACCACTCGTCCAGTTACGTGTCGTGGACGAGAACATGAATGATGTGCCAAGAGACGGTAAGACCATGGGTGAAATAGTTGTCCGTACACCGTGGGTAACGAGGGAATACTATCAGGATCCAGCAAAAACAGAAAAAGCATGGCGAGGCGGATGGTTCCACACTGGTGATATAGCGGTCTGGGATCCACACGGCTATGTACTCATAATGGATCGTGATAAGGATGTGATAAAGAGTGGTGGCGAATGGATATCATCACTTAGACTAGAAGACCTCATAAGCCAGCACCCCATGGTAGGAGAGGTTGCCGTAATTGCAGCTAAACACCCTAAGTGGGGAGAAAGACCAGTAGCAATAGTAGTTCCGAGACCAGGCTATGAGGATAAACTGAAACCCGAGGACATAATCGAGCACCTCAAGAAATTCGTAGAAAAAGGCGTTATACCGAAATGGTGGCTACCCGACAAGGTCGTAATAACAAGTGAGCTACCAAAGACAAGTGTAGGCAAGATAAACAAGCGGGCACTCAGAGACAAATATGCCAACATACTCATTGAGGAGGAAGGCAAGGACAGCTAAGGAGCTCTCTTCGACTCCCTCATTGAACGCTTTTCTCCCCCCAAGTACATGCCATGTTTTTCAAGCTCTCCCTGGATGCAGTTCCACATGTTCCGAGGGAGGCTCTGTAATGTAGGTGCTCTCTATCCTCTCTATTTCCTTGAGGCTATAACCTCAAGCAGTGTTTCAAGTACATTTTCTGCTCTTATGATGCCCCTATCACCCCTTGCTAATGTGGCTTCAGGGTCATGGATTGCCAGTACCCCGTTCCAATCATGGACTGCATCATCTGGTCCACGATCGTTTTCGGGTAAGTAGTTAGTATCCCAGCCTATGGTGCCAGCTGGCCTCCACCATAGATCGTCTAGGTAGACCATGAGGTCTGGTGCATCCCCTTCAACCCTAGTATATAGCTCGCTTGGAGTGTAGACCATGTTTCTCCATTGCTCATTGTTGGGCCCCCTTATCCTCTCTAGATCATTCTTTAATTGTTTAATGGTTTCCTCATAGTACTTAGGGTCTATGACCCCCTTCTCTTCACGCCCCTTTAAGTTAATGAACACGCGTGAATAGTAGCCTCCCCAAGCCCAGGCAATTGTGTGCTCCCAGTCAATGATGTCCCTAGTTAGGTCTTGGCCTTGCTTCTTGGGCTGTTCTCGTAGCTTTAGATAGTCTTGCTCTATGAGCCACTGGTTAATAGTGAATGCTCCCTTCATCGCCTTGACTCCATGATCTGATGCTATAACCACTATGGTGTCCTTTGGCATCTTTTTGTGGAGTTTCTCAAACCACTTATCGATCATTTTGTAGAGGTGTGGTATGACCTGGCTGTACTCGGGGTGCTCCTCGTATCTTGGATGGTTTTTGTCAAAGTATTTCCAGAATGCGTGGTGTGCTCTATCAACGCCTATCTCGACATAGACTAAGACGTCCCAGGGTTTTCTCGTTGCTAAGTATTCGACTACGCGGAGGTGTTGGTACACCATGGTGAAAAGCTCGCGTGCTACTCGGCTCTTGTCATGGCTACGGTAGACTATATCGAACACCATTGGACCAGCTACTTGTTCTATTTCGCGGCGTAGCCACGGAGGAAAAGTGTATGGTTTCTCTGGACTTGGTGTAGTAAAGTCTGTGACTAGCCAGCCATGAACAGGACGTGGTGGAAAGGTAGGGGGTACACCGAAAACACCTACACGTAGACCATGTCTACCAAGGATATCCCATAGTGTTGGGTAGCGGATGTGTGTCGAGTCGACGATATAGTAGTCGAAGGAGCCTGGCTTACGATGCCTAAACCCATAGATCCCTAGCTCGCCAGGACTACGCCCTGTAAACATGACCATCCATGCAGGCACAGTTATTGGTGGATGACAACTCCTCATCACGTACCGTGCCGAGTCTTTCACGAGTCCATGCAGGTATTGGAGCCAAGCACTACTTGCATTACTATAGAGTATGCTTGGTGGCATAGAGTCAAGACCTAGTATGAAGACTTTTCTAGCCATAACCTTATCCTCCTTCCTGGCCTTCCAGGGCGCCTAGCTTATCCCTAATAGTCTCAACGATTTCTTCCACGATTTCTCGTGGAGGATGCTTAGAGTACTCAACGACAAAAACATAGTCCTTACCGCCGACACGGTATCCTCTACGTCTTAGCTCGGAAGCTATTGGGGATAAGTCATACTTACGGCTTCTCACGTAGATAAAGCCCATATTCAGTCTTGGGATCCAGTGAACAAGAACAATTACACCATCATGGCCTACTGCAAGTTGGCGCCCCACATGCCCAGTCACGTAGGCGTCAAGGATAAGCTCGTAGACCCTTACAAAGCCGGTTTCGCTAATGGGTTTCAATGCTTTCTCTACTTCACGGTTTAGCTCCTCGATTCTCTTCAAAGCCTTGTCGTAGTAGGGGTCTTCTAGGACACCTCTGGGCTCCTCTGCAACTGCTAGCACAGCCCTATGTGTACAGGTATGGTCGAAGAGTTTATGGCAGGAATCTATGCGTTTCACAATGGCTTCTGCTTCACCGAGGCTCAAGACTCCACCCGATAGCTTATTGATAAAGTCTTGCCAATCTGGGTCATTTAGCCAGGCAGCCGTATCACCAACAACACCGATTACAGCGAGGTCGCGCAAAGCCCTTGGCTTGCTAAGCACCTTGTAAAGTACAAAAGCTGTTGCTGGATAATCCCTCTCGCTGCCCACTCCTTGGGCAACAGGGTTACAGTATTGTCCTTGACTGCTTAGTGGTTTCCAGGCCTCGACTCGGTGATGATCGATAACGACTAGTGGTCTTCTGAGCACACTTGCTAGTCTCGAGTATTCTCTGCCGGGCACTCCATAATCCAGCACATAGACTAGCCCATCATGGCTCTGGATCTCCTTGACTGGTATTGCTTCTGCACTGTAAGAGCCTATACGTGGCGTTAACCAGTCAATAGCAACACCGATTCTAACCAGCATAGCAGCTGATGCTATCCCATCAGCATCCCAGTGGTGTACAACAATACCCTTACTCATCTCCCCTAGTTTACACGGCTGGTTCAAAGGGAGAATCCCTCAGGCATACGCGTTGTCTACTCTACGAAGGGGTTAGGGTACTTGAGTACAACCTCTGAAACCTCAGGCCTCATGACGTATTCTGGTGGCTTCTCGCCACGTTTTATCATCTCCCTAAGCCTTGTACCACTTATTTTTACCCGATACTCGCTTGGATGTGGACAAATCTTTTCATTAACCATTTGGCTACACTTTTTGCAGTAAAAGGCTTCACGAACGAAGAGTGGCGTTATACCTAGGTCGGGGAATTCACGGAAGATCTCCCATGCCTCATAGGGCCCATAGTAGTCCCCTACACCTGCATGGTCACGGCCTACTATGAAGTGTGTTGCACCGAAGTTCTTCCTTACAATGGCGTGGTGTACAGCTTCTCGTGGACCCGCATACCTCATAGCCATTCTCAGTATGCTAAAGACAACACTGTTTCTGGGATAATAGTTTGCTATGAGGGCCTCGTAGGCAGCCACTATAACCTCGTCACGGTAATCACCTGGCTTCTTCCAGCCCACGAGAGGGTTGATGAAAAGACCGTCAGTGAATGTTAAGGCAGCCTTCTGGACATACTCGTGGCCCAAATGTGGTACATTTCGTGTCTGGAAAGCAGCGATTGTTCTCCAACCCCTCATTTCGAAGAGTACCCGTGTCTCTTTTGGCCATAACCGGTATCTCTCAAAAGGCTCTCTAGGCTCATTGAGCAAATCTATGGGGCCACCTACGAGAAGCTCTCTTCTAGCCATGGTTCTTGCCACGCCTGGATGGCTCGGATCAACTGTCTTAAACACTTGCTTAGCATACTCTTTCTTGTCCCAGCCATAAATCTCTTCAATCCTCATAACAGCGAGTATAATGCCATTATAGGCTAAGGCTACATCGTCACCCTCGCGTAGTCCAGCTATATGCTCTGGGTCGACATCGAGGATTATAGGGATTGTCCACGGTAAGTCATTGGCGAGCCTCATCTCGTAAAGGACACTAAGGTAATCCTCTTGAACGAGAAATCCCTCCAAGGGACTATATACTCCATGAGCAATATTAACTACATCAGCAGCAGTAATATCGTCGACTGGGATCTGTGGTAGCTCTCTTGCTTCAGCCAAGAGATGTTCACGTCTACGCCCCGACACAACTCTATCAATAAGTCGTCCACCATGTGGTCTAGCGACCATGCCTACTCCTCACCTAGATATAGCCAAGTGCCTTTAGCTTCTCTATGATCTTCTTCTTCTCCTCTTCGCTAACACTAGTGCTCTCCAGCTTCTCCCTCTCCATTTCAGCAACAACTTCACGAAGAACATAGGTGACAAACTGTGATACACTAGTAAACCCCGTATCCTTTATCAACTCCTTTATCCTGTTATAGAGAGTCACTGGTATTGAAACAGTCGTGTATTTACCCTTACGCATACCTTCATCTCTATCCAAGGACATGCGTCCCCAATAAATTGTGAGAAAAAGGCCTATAGGGGGATTAATTAAATATCATTACAGTGTTAGATGTAGCCTAAAGCACGTAGCCTCTCCTTGACCTTCTCCTCATCCTCCTTACTCATCTTCTGCTCGGGGACCTCCATGCTAAGAGCCTCTTCAAGCAAGAACTCGATGAGCTCTTCAACGCTATTAAACCCTCCTTGCTCCTCAATGAATTTCTTAGCCTTCTCGTAGAGCTCGCGCCTTATCTGAATAGACACTCTATCAGCCACGACTAGCTCCCCATGACACGCTAAGGGTGATCCTTGCTAAACTCTTGTATTTCTTAGGGTAAAGTACGCTTCTGTCCCAACTTTCCTAAATCCTTGGGAATCACTGCTTCATGGTCTAGGGCTTCTCGTAGTGTACATACTCTGCTCTAATGAAGCCGCCTGCTTTAAGGTATAGTAGTGCACCTGGAGCTAGACTCGAAATACTAGCTACAGTGTATACAGTCAGGGTAGAGTAGCCCTTTTCTGCAGCATCACGTAGAGCAGTATACAGGAGTAAACGACCCACCCCCTTTAGTCTATGGCTAGGCTTAACTGCTACACCAGCAAACCATGCACGTGTTCCTCTCCAAACGCGATAACCTGTTGCACCAACAACTTCATTCCCTTTTAGAGCCACAAACCACCTCGAACCCCCGCTTGTCACCCAGTGCTTAGTCAACTCTATGGCTTTATCAAATCCCCCAATATCATTCCTAATCCACCAATCCCAGTGGGTTGCAAGCCCCTCTACAAAAGCTCTAGCAGCATCATCAACAATATTCTCCTTTACTACTGCAACGCGGTAATCCTCAATAGTATAAGTGCTAGCCTTGTATGTCGGGATATCTATCCTTAGTATTCTCCTGACAGGTTTAAATCCAGCCTCTCTTAAACCGGCATCATGATGTGGAGTTGACAACGCAACAACGCGCACATGCTTTGCTAAGTTAGCGATGTGTTTTCCTAGAGCTTTTGCTGAAGCAGTATCACCTGGTAGTGCAGTAAAAGGCCTTGCCTCGAGAAGCCCGGGGAGGCTCCGGATACCGGTAACAGCACGAACCTTACCATGGTCAACTAGTGCTAGAAGACGTAAGCCATGCCACCATTTATCGCTTAGTTCATCTAAGCCTCTATGAACTCTCTTTACAAGCCTTAAAGCCTCATCTAGTAAGGGCTGCGAAGAGACCTCAACTATCTCCAAGGAGTGTTAAGCCCTCCATTTACTCAGGAACTAACTAGACATTATGGTACGATGCGGCCGTAAGGCTAGCTATATCTTGGTGTGGAAGGAATCTATGCGTGTACCTTGCTCCTAATAAGCCTATAAAGCTTCTCCACATTTGCCTCAATAGTATCGTGTTCCGTATCTAGCACTAGGTCTGGCTTCTCAGGCGGCTCATACGGATCACTT
>JALTZQ010000163.1 GCA_027046105.1 Pyrodictiaceae archaeon | reverse complement strand
CTATAAGGGGGCTACCCGCGGGGCACGCCCCGCTCCGCCCCTATAAGGGGGCTACGCGGGGCTTAGGCCACACCACCCATGGGATACGTAACACGGCAGGCATATTTATGGTGTTTCATCGTGAACTCTACTCTAGAGATTCTAAGGTAAAACTACTACATCAACCAAGCCTTTCCTTTTACCCCCAGCCCTCAGCCTGACGCCACAACCCCTTAGAGAGTAGTGGGGCAGAGAACGTAGTATCATGGCGTGGTCTAGGGCGATGACATCATCTAAGAGTACCCTATAGAGAATTTGCGTTGATTACATTGCTGTTTGTAAGCAAGCACCAGAGTAGTACGTGCTATAAGGGTCATGGTGATGCTGGTGGCTGATAATGTAGGGGCGTGTTGTCTAGATACCCGTAACTTAAATCAGTGTGGAACCCACATACATTAATGTGGTGGGTTCATGGCTATCCGTGTAAAGGTTGATGAAAGAGGTAGGATAACGTTACCCAAGGAGGTACGTGTAGCCCTTAACATAATGCCTGGAGATGAATTGTCGGTAGAGATCGTAGGAAACAGGATAGTTATCGAGAAAAGTGTGAATCCATTCGAAAAACTACGTAAGCTGCTTGGCAGCATACAATTCGATAGACATCTACGTATCGAAGCTGAACGGGAAGCATTAAGGAGCATCACGGAGAGACTGAGTAAACATGCCGAGGAAATGCCTCCTTGAAACAGGCTTTCTACTAGCACTCAACCCTAACGACAGGAATCACCAGTGGGCCCTCGAAGTCCTTGCTAGGGCTGAGAGAGGCTAGTTAGAAATCTGCATCTCGCCAGCTGCACTAGTAGAAGTATCACTCATACTGAGAAGTCAAGGAGTAAGCGATGACACTATAGCAGAAGTGCTCAGAGCCATGGATGACGCAATAAGCCTCTATACAAAGCCACAGTACTGCAGCCTAACACTACAACACCTCTCATATGCGGCAGAGCTAAGAACAAGATACCAAAACCTCACATTCTTCGACTCAATACATGCAGCAATAGCCATCATAGACAGACTAGCATACATAGACCTTGACCCCGTAGTACGAGACATAGTTAAATTGGAAACGAAACATTAGATGCACCTGCAAACCCTAATAATACTCATGGATACCTATCCAGGAACTCTCCCACACCCAGAGACCCAAGCATCCCTCGTAGATAGTTGGATGAAAGAAATTGAAGCCAAAGACACGCTTTCCCCTCATGGCGGCTCCTACCCTACCCCAGCTAATAGCTCCTCTACCCTTCCCCTCCTCTTGCTTGCCAGAGGAGCACCCGATAGCTATTAAAGAGCCTCTTGCCAGACGATGCTAAAGCTGCTGAAGAATATGAAGAGAAGGAAGAAAAGCAGTAGAATAAAGCTGGTGGAATGCAAATCACCCAGTAGTCATAGCTATGGGATCAAGGTATTTACCTTTGTATGATTTGTGTTCCAAGTAGATTGAAGAAGAGGAGTACATAGAGACAGCTATAACTCAGACTAATCGTGTGGAGGGCAGTGTAGCCAAATTGAAGATCCTCGTCATAGCCAGTGGTGGCGGGCATACAGGACACGCAGTTGCCATAGCCCAGCACTTGGTTGAGGCTGGATTCACTGTAGACTTCATTGTAGTAAAGGGTGATGAATGGAGTAAGTTGCGCGTATACCGTCTCGGAAGAATAGTCGCAGAGACACCAAGACTCATAGAACCCGGCAAAAACATACAACACAGTATCCTCAAAGCACCACTAGCCATAATGGAGACACTAGCCCGCATACCATGCGGCTACGACATCGTAGTATCCACGGGAAGTAACCACTCAGTACTAGCAGCACTAGCAGCAAAACTACGCTGCGGCTCCAAGATAGTCCATGTAGAAGCTAGCGAGAGACTAGCAACACTAAGCTCAGCAACAAAGACACTCGCACCAATAGCAACACTAACCATAGCACAATGGCCCGAACAACTACAACTAATGAGGAAACACGGCATAACTAGAGCAGTACTAACAGGACCAATATACGAAAAACCACGATACAAACCAAAAGACAAAGGCTACATCCTAGTAACAGCAGGCACACAAGGATACCCAGAACTATTCCAAGCAATCATAAAAGCAGTACACGAGTACGGACCAAGACTAGACATAGTCATACAAACCGGCCACATTGACCCATCCCAGTATAGAAGAAAGGGTGTCAAAGCCTTCCGGTTCGACCCAGACCTCCACAAGTGGATAGCAGGCGCCAAACTAGTAATAACCCACTTCGGTAGAACAGTCATAGACTCAGCACTCACCTATATGAAACCAACAATAGTAGTACCTAATCCACAATGGAGCATAAAAGGACGTGGAGCAAGAATAAAAGACATGATCTTGCTTGCTAAAAAAATAAATGTCACACCCATTCCATATTCATGGCTTCCAAGACCACACCTCATTACTAAGTGTATAGAATTAGCACTTTCAAAAAAACCCAGAATACAAACTAATGGTGGCAAAGTAATAATTAAGATACTCAATAATTACCAG
>JALTZQ010000162.1 GCA_027046105.1 Pyrodictiaceae archaeon | reverse complement strand
ACCTAGGAACCCGTTGAATACTGCTAGGAGGGCTGCAGTCTGCATGGCCTCAGTGCTATTCCTAAGGAAAACCACCTCGTCCCAAGAACCTCCAATAAACCTAGCCACAGTCTCGTGGGCATCCTCATAAGCCTTACTAGCCTCCATACTGAGAGTGTGGAGCCCCCTGTGCACGTTAGCGTAGCTAACATACATGAACTCCCTCATAGCCTCAACAACCCGGCGAGGCTTCAACGTGCTCGCTGCATTATCCAGGTAGATAACTCCCCGGGAGAGCTCAGGGAACTCCCCCCTAACACCCCTACAATCAAAACCCCCCAAAGCCGAGCACCAAGAGATTATACGTCTAACGCGGCAAATAACAGCTATCCAACCACGCCAACCCACCTCCCTCATAAGTGTGACAGCGTGGGCTCTTGATAGTACCTATGAGAGAAGATGGCGCAAATGGTAATGTAGCTTCTTCTCAGCTTTCCAGCCCGCTTCAAGATAAAGGTTAATAACTAGGTATGAAGTATTATTTAATTAGGAAACATAATTGTAGCAGATAATGTGCCAGCTTATGACTAGTATGTTAAAGATCGAGAACCTAGGTCCTCTGGAGTTCATGGTAAACCTTCGGTCCAATATTCTTGTTTGAAAGGAGCCTAGGCCCTCGCCTAAGTTACTTTTCTGCGGAGGACTTTAGCAGCATAGAGCAGCATTGCTCTTATATCATCTCAGGCTTTATAATATAGTCCTCGGAGATTCCTTCGGGTTCGACGCCGGAAGTCAGGAGCCCAAATATCATATCAACAGTTATCCTCGTACTCCTGATAACAGGCCTGCCAGCCATCACGCTCTAAGCGGATTCCACGTTATGTTATTACTTCCTTTACTTTTAGAATAACCCTTCTCTTCCCCCACTAGTAAATCTCACACTAAGTTATCCGTTTCCACGAAAACAATCCTTCTGGGACTTCTTCAACCGAATCCCGAGTCCTTACACTACCCTTCTCTCAGCCTTCCTAATGACATTCAGCATCTTATCCAGGACTTCCCTTAGCCTAGCCTCCAATAAACTTTTTGATATCTAAGCGGACGCTTAAACTAAATATTTCTATAGCACAATTCTAATTAAGGGTAGACATTTAATAACAATTTTATGTTAGTAGCGTATCCGTTAACTTCTAGGGTGTAGAACGTGAGGGAGAGGGTTCTCAGGTTTGGTAGGCTTACTGTAAGGATTGAGTTGAGGAAGGGACGTTTGGATAGCGATGAGAAGCTAGTAGCGACCTTTTATAAGGGGGGAAGGAGGCTTGTGAGCCTTCATGCAGAGGTTAAGTCTCTCTTAAAGGCGGATGTTGATAGGGACAGGCTTTCCCGGATCGCGAGGAACCTGGGGATTGGCGAGGCGGTTATGGATAGAGTCGTTTTCGAGATGTTGAAGGTGGCGTGGGGGAGGCGTGGTAGATATCCGTGGATCCTACGTAGCCATCCCTAAACGCTTCTCGGCCTGGGCGGGGGTAGGACCTCGCTGCTCCTTGCCACTTCACGGCTTGAATGCTATGTGTATGACTGCTAGTATGAGTAGTGTTAGGGCTAGGGCTCTCTGGAAGTGTATCATCGCTGCGAGCCTCTTCAGGTTCCTTATGCTCATGTAGGTCATTACTGTGCCTGAGGCTACTAGGACTAGCATTACGGCTGCTAGGGCGTACTCTAGTATCCTCGCCTTCTCCATGAAGTATATTGAGTGGTATAGGGCTGCCGCCGCCAGGGCCATGTTGCTTAGAGCGTGGGATGTGAGGGCCCTCTTGTAGGTGAATAGGGGCCTAGCCTTAAGCCTTAGGGCGAGGGGGCGGGTCCAGTTGTAGAATGCGAATACCATGTTTAGGGCTAGGCCCAGGTAGAATGAGAGTACCCCCAGGCCCTTAGCCACCTTCTTAGAAGCCTCCCTCCCCTCCTTCTCACCCTTCTCCCTAGGGGGCCCTTTAAGTAGCACGCCCCCACGATGGTGCCCGGCTGGCGAGCTGGCAGCCAGGGATAGTATTAGGAGGGGCTACAATGACGAGGGGCAGCGCCGCGGGGGTCTTCAAGGCCGCGCTCAACCCCCCACCACGATACGCAAGCCGAGGCTGCCACAATATAATGCTTACCGCCGCCAAGCCTTTGAGGAGGCCCTATATACTTCCGCCGAGGCCCGCTAGCGGTCTCTAGGCTTTTTATACCCTGTACCCTTTTGGGGTACATGGGGGGCTGTGTGGATCCTGCTAGTATCGTTAGGGTTGCTGGTGGGGTTTTTGGTTCTAGGGCTAGGGGCCTTCTTGCGTTGAACCTGGCTAAGGCTAGGGCCTCCGGTATACCCCTCTCGGTCTCCAGGCTCTCTAGCATTGCTGGGGCTGGTAGGGGTAACTTGTACCGGGCTCTCAGGGGACTTGTTGACGCTGGGCTTGCTGTGAGGGTTGATGGGGGCTATGTCGGCTCGGGGAGGCTTGTGGAGATGGTTGAGCCTTTGCTCGGCGAGGTAGACAACTCCCTCTACACGCCCTTCAAGCTGCTACCCGACACCGCCTACTATAGG
>JALTZQ010000161.1 GCA_027046105.1 Pyrodictiaceae archaeon | reverse complement strand
CACTATCCTCGCTATTTTCTTTGGCGCCCCCAATACCTCTCTACCAGCAGCCATAGCTGCATCATTGTCTACATAGATGTACGGCACATAGTAGCCGGAAACACCATCCTTGCCCATTACCTGGACTGCTACTAACGCCTCACGGTATGCCCCCAGGTTCGTGAAAGGATACTCAGCGAGCCAAACCGCTCCCAGAACAGGGTCGCCCATGGGCTCTAAAGGCTCTGGCAGAAGGGGCTCAATCGAGTCCTTGGCGAAGCCCACTAGTATTGTGAGAACCCTCATACCCCTATAGAGCCATGGAGGTGGAGGGTATAGAGGGGAATCCAAGGGTATAGTGTAGCCTCTTGCTCCTCCACGTAGAGTCAAGGCGCTGTCACAGGAGTATAGGTGGGTGGTAGGTGGGGGATAAGGATTAACCTCTCAAGGAAAAGAGGGTAGTCTCACCGTTCTAGCCTACCCGTATAGTACCTTATCGTTTTCTTCAACCCCTCTTCTAGGCTTGTCACTGGTTTCCAGCCAAGCTTCTCCATCGCTAGTTTTATGGAGGCTCTACTACGCCTTACATCTCCTGGTCTAGGGGGTTCATATCTTGGTTTAGGGCAGTAGCCTATGATACTACATATGGTCTTGTAGAGTCTCCTTATGGATGTCTCAGTACCAGTACCTATGTTGACTGGGCCGCTATAGCTGGCTCTAAGTGCTCTAGCAACTGCTTCTGCAGCATCCCCGACATATACAAAGTCCCCTGTCTGGCTACCATCACCGTATATGATTGGTTGCTCTTCTTCTCTAGGAGTGCTGTTATGAACTTATAGACTACGCCTGCATAGGGCCCAGGCCTCATCCTAGGGCCGTAGATGTTGAAGAAGCGTAGGGCTACTGGGTGGAGGCCATAGTCGCGGGCATAGTGCCATAGTAGGCGTTCACCCATAAGCTTTGTCTCACCATAGAGATTAGCCGGATCTGTAGGATGATCCTCATCTATTGGTAGATACTTGGGTTCACCATAGACAGCAACACTACTAGCATAGACAAGCCTATCTACGTCAAGGCGTCGAGCGAGCTCCAGTATGTTGAGTGTACCCCTAACATTAACATCTAGAGCTCGCCTAGGATTCTCGTAAACCTCCATAACGTTCACGATAGCAGCAAGATGTACAATGTATTCGACATCTCCTGGCCCCATATAGTGTGAGATCTTCTCCCATAGCATTGCCCAGTCTGAGACATCAGCTTCAACAAATACTAGCTGGCCACGGGGTAGATGGACTAGATTCTCCCATGTACCAGAGTAGAGGTTATCTACAGCCACTACATGGTAACCACTATTAACGAGTAGCTCGACGACATGACTACCAAGGAACCCAGCTGCACCAGTAACCAGAACCCGCAATACGCAAAGCCTAGGAAACCAGTAATTGTGGTCAGTAGATTTGTATGTTGCGAGCCACTAGATGCCTATATGCGGGGTTCTTCGAGGCGGATCACCGGCCTAATCTCAACACCTAGCCTCTTAGCAGCCTCGTATGCTTCAGGATCTATAAAGCCCCCTATTACTAGGAGCCTTGGTTTAACACCATGCTTCCTCTCATAGAGAAGGCCTATACGGTAAAGCTCTGCTACATCACTCTTTGACACCCTCGACTTTACCTCGACAAGTACATGTACATTATCCTTTACGACAACATCTATATCCACAATAGCAGGATACCCATACACTAACCCCTCATCATCACGTATACTGTGTTTCTCAACCCTAGCAGTACCAAGAACCTCCTCAACAACATATCTAAGAGCCTCCCTAAGCCCAGCCTCAGATAATAGGCCAAACCAGTGTGCGATAACAGCCACTACCCTCCTAGTATCCCTCATTTCCTCTTCTAGTCTAATTATTCTCTCCTCAAGCTTTACAAATCTCTCCTCTAACTCAACAACTCTCTCGTTCAATGCCGTAAATCGTTCCTCCAACTTAACTATCCTCTCCTCTAGCCTAACTATCCTCTCTCCTAGTACAGCAAATTTCTCCTCGAGTCTCGCAAACCTTTCCTCCAATTCTGCAAATCTTTCCTCTAGCTTAGCGATTCTCTCCTCTAATTTCACGAACCATTCCTCTAACTTTGCAAACCGCTCTCCAAGCTCAGCAAACCTCTCCTCTAGACTCTGCTGCCTCTCCAAAACATTGGCAAGCCTTTCAAGTACCTCACGGAAACCAAGAAGACCCATAACGGCGTAGCGAAACTCTCTATCCTCCTCTAGCGCCTTAAGAAACTTCTCCTTCTCTCTATCAGTAAGCATAGACAATACTAAAACCCCTCTAACCCGAAGAAAGAGGAGGTTCAACCCTACATAAGCTTAGCAGTCGAAAGAAGACACAAAACCCCACGAGAAAGATATTAGGACATGGTCGCAGTGAGAAAGAATAGCCCCCGGGGATTGATGGGGCCGTCGTCTAGCCTGGCAGGATGCCAGCCTGGGGATACACCCCGAGATCGCACTAGGGGTACCGGAGCGCTGGTGGTCCCGGGTTCAAATCCCGGCGGCCCCACCACTCTCCCCTCCCTACTGTAAGCCTCCTAGC
>JALTZQ010000160.1:2048-2595 GCA_027046105.1 Pyrodictiaceae archaeon | reverse complement strand
ACAAACAACCTTCTACTTCAAACAAAATATCTTATATAATATTTTATTTAATAAAAATATTATGTTAGGCTAACTCTAAACTGTAAGTTGAGAAAGGGTTTTTAATCATAGATGCTTGAGAGGGTTTCCTACTTTCTAGTTAACCTCGTTTAAATGAAGTTTTGTATGGGTCTTGAAAGTACTGTTTTGACTCTTAAAACCCATATTTTTAAATATACGGCTGAAAAGCTTTAATCTCTACTAAATTTGTTTATCAATAAATAGTATGTAAATACATTTATTCATTGAATCTATATGACATGGAAGCTTCAGCCGCGTCTCTAACACTCTCTAAGTCTAGCACGGTTTCCGCAATATCTAGACTGTAACCTAGGATTCTTCTCGCAGAATCTAGTATTAACGCTTCTTCGAGTTCACTCGCCGCCGGTGAAGGAAATCTTTTACCAGGGTATCTATCTATTATCTCTGCTACTCTCTCAGCAGCCCTCCGGCTTCTACCCAACAGGGCTTTACCGGAGGTTTCAAAGGCTGAATATGCCTCCTTAAC
>JALTZQ010000160.1:0-2038 GCA_027046105.1 Pyrodictiaceae archaeon | reverse complement strand
CTAGAGAATTCTTTGCTATAATTGTAGTGTGGTCGGCTACCCTCTCTATGCTCTTTACAGCCATTACAAGGCTAGGGGTCTCTGCAAGACTAGTTAAGCCTAAACTGTTAAAGGGTTCAAGGCCCAGTAGGGCCATGTTAGTCTTTCTCATAGCGTATAGGTAAAGCCTATCCACTAATGTATCTCTCTCTGGTATGCTCTCTAAGGTTTCAGCATCCTCTCTCTCTATAGCCTCTATAGCGTCTCTAAGCATAGCTAGCGTAGCATGGTAAGCCTTAGATACTGCGTCCCAGAAGTCCATGGAGCTTGGGTCTACCGTAACGTAGAATTCCATATAGCCCGCTCCTTCATCCACTAAAGTCAGTCCAAGCATGACCTCTTCAAGAAGTCTCCTGAGACCCTTTATTTTAGGGTAGTTTTGAGGGCTATACTCTATCCTTATCCTAGTGAAGCCTGCTAAGTAAGAAGCAACCACCTCCCTTACAATACTACCTCCCTCCATTTCATTCCCAACACTGATAGTCCTTGTAAGGTAGCCTCTATTCTCTCTCCTCAATGGCGTTATCCTGAGACTTCCATCAGCCATCACCTCAACCTCCACTTTATCCCGCGGCTTAAGACCATGCATCCGAGCCCATGAAGCTGGCAATGTTATAGCTAACGCTGAGCCCCCTACCTGTATTATACTCCTCTCCACTACTAACACCCACTAGAAGTTTAAGTAGCTACTAGTACCTATAAGTTACTCTGTAATCCCAGTACTGAGTGGTTTTAGGGCTAGAAAGTTGGCGCAAGGATAGTGGAGGGTTGAGAAGTGGCTAGACTTCGCCTCTCGCTAGCCGCTGCAATGACCGTTCTAGCCCTTATAGTTATAGTCATACTCTTTATCGTGGGCTCCAGCAATGAAGGCGGCAATAAAGTTATTTTAATAGGCTCTGGCTCAAGCTTTATAGCTCCTCAAATGTATGCGTGGGCTAATCAGCTCAAGTCCAAATATCCGTGGTTCTCGATAGAATATGAGAGTGTGGGAAGTGGAGCTGGCTTAGCTAACTTCTTAGAAGGTGTCAGGGATTTTGCTGCGAGTGATCCTCCATTGCCGAGAGATGTATGGGAAAGGTATAGGGGGAGTATTATTCAGATGCCTGTTATACTCGGAGCCGTAGCAGTAATTTATAACGTTCCTGAGGCTGAAAATAATCTTAGGCTTACAGGCGAGGTCCTAGCACTAATTTATATGGGAGAGATTAAATATTGGGATGACCCTAGGATTAAAGAGCTGAATCCCGAGATTAACCTGCCTCGAAAAGAGATAATTGCTGTCCATAGATCTGATTCTAGTGGTACTACAGAAGTATTTACCATTTTCTTGTACAAGTCGGCCCCTGCTGTGTGGCCTAGAGAGCTTGTGGGTAAAGCTATAGACTGGCCTGTAGATAAGAAGGGTAATGGTGTTGGGGCCAAAGGTAATGAAGGAGTTACGAGCACTGTAAAATCCACTCCCTATAGCATAGGCTATGTTGAGTGGTCATATGCCCTAGACTCGGGGTTACCCGTAGCTGCCATTATGAACCCCAGAGGAGAGTTTCTTATCCCAAGCGTTGAGTCTATACAGAAGGCAGTCCAGAACATTAATCTTCCTGATAGTCCTCTTGACGATTTTAGTAGCTTGCTTGAAGAGGTAGTTTATGCTGACGCTGAAGGTGCCTACCCTATAGTAAGCTTTACGTTTCTAATATTTTGGACAGAGTATCCGCCTGAAAAGGCTAAGGCTCTAAGGGTTTTCATGGAGTACGTCAACACGGAGGGCCAGACGGAGAATAATGTAGTTAAGGGTTATGCGCCTATCCCTGATAGCATTAGAAAGTTCAACCTTAAAGCTATAGAACTCATTAGAGAGGGTTAAAACAATGCCTCGACATAGTATTCCTAAAGAGGATAGGCTATTCTACCTTAGCCTCATACCGTTTGCTTACTTATTGTTAGCCACCCTAATATTACTAGTCCTGTCTATAACGTGGAAGGCCTTGCCCGCATTAGA
>JALTZQ010000159.1 GCA_027046105.1 Pyrodictiaceae archaeon | reverse complement strand
GAGGAGTGCAGAGGAGGCAAACTATTATGCGGCCCTGATAAGGAATATGCTACACAATTATTAACCAAGTTCCTTGAAGAACATCAACGTAGATTGGAGAGAGCAAAGGACCATGTATTCGAATACGTCGAGCCCCCAAGTTTCTAAATAAAAATAGTTAATGATTATTATAAACAGTCCTAGCTATAGTCAAGCGAGTGTTGCAAATCGGCCCACTCCTCTAGTTTTCGAAGCCTCCTCTCATCATACTTTGATATTCTACGGCGTACACTCCATCCAACAGTCTCAAGTACTGCTCTTGCGCTAGGACGCCCTGGTACCGGAACAACATTCCCACGCTGTATAGCCTCAAGTATAGATTCGACACTATATTCGTCAACTTCTACACGTGTATATGCTGCCCCAATAGAGGATGCAACATGTGCATCACTACACGCTATACCAGGAAGACCAGTGATACGGGCTGCTTCTGCTGCTTTTCTATTAGCTATGGGGTCGCTATGTGCATTAAATACCTCTATCGCATCCCAGCGTGCCTCGTATACCCGTTTACCGATACCCTTTCTACGCACATCAAATGGATGCGCAGGTATAACTATACAATTATTCTCATGCGCTATTTCAACTAGTTCCAACGGGTTCCTGGGAATCCTGTCCAAACCATTATCACTACATAAGACGAGTATATCACCCCAATCTGTCCTAACTTCAGCACCAACTATAGCGAGAAGATCAAGCCCAACACTTTCTACATAGCGTCTAGCTCTAATACCACCTTCAAAACTATCATGGTCCGTAACTGCTATGAAGTCTAACTCTTTCTCAACTGCAGTGAGAACAAGTTGCTCCGGTGTATCCCTACCATCGCTTGCACTGCTATGTGTATGTAAGTCCCCTTTAACTATCACTGCAAGACACCGATCTACCTTTATCCCTCACTACGTGCATATGGGCATATCCTTTTATATGGACAGTACCTACATTCCCAGGCATAACGCGGTTTCGCTAGATTGTAAACCGTTTGTCGTATAAGCTCATCTAGATTTAGGTTGTTCCTCTCGATATTGTATTCAACAATTCTATCGGGAGTGATATAGAGTAGGTATCCGCTCTCTACACCCAACATTTCCAAATAGATCTTTAGCTGCATAACATGGTGCTCATAAGGTACATTATCTTGTAGCTGCCTCACAGTTTTTACCTCGACAACTTCAATAGGTTTTTCGCCCTCGTATCTAACTAGGTCGACCCTGCCAACAATCTCATATTCATTATCATCTATGTCCTTCTTAGACCTAACTTCAACTTCGGCTTTCCATTCGCCCGTTCCTGTTAACAAACTTTGTATGCCCGTATGGACTAATTCACCTAATATTAAGGGCGGCTCAAATCTGAAGCTTAGCAAGGGATAATGTCTCCTCATTACTCTCTTATTACTACAAGATACAAGGTCAGTGACATAAATTATATAGGGATTCGTCATTTCTTGAATGCGTCTCTGGAAATCCTCAAGCTTTAATGCGTAAAGTTTCTCTACTATTGCCATGTAATAACACCCCTAAGAGAATAGCTTTGATTAAATCTATCAATGCCCCTATCGCTACTAAACTGTTCTTTCAAGAATTTTTACGAGATCAGTGAAACTAGTCACTTTTTTACGGAGCATACGTAGCCAATGGGGTAGGTTATAGCATCCTTCACCTCTTTCTATAAGTCCTTTCTCTCTAAGCTTTCTAGCAACAAGGTGAGGTCTACGAACACTATATAGGCCTTCGAGATCACGAATAAAAACTATTTCTCCAACCGATATGTTGTCCCAAATGTATTCAAAAACCTTGAGTTCATCCCTTGTTAGGCTATTAATTATTTTCCTTAGCCTTGCTATTGCCTCTAGTTCTTCTGTTGTAAGCTTCATTTCCTACTCCCTGGTACTCTTTTAGTAGTAGTATTAAGGCTCTTCTAAGAGCTTCGCTCCTGCTGGAGAAAAAACCACTATTAATCAGTTCATCAAGTCTCTCAGCAAGCTCTGCAGGAACCTTAAATGTTATCACAACTGTTCTTGGCATTCCAGCGATACCCCCTACACGATTTCGCCCCTACCTATAGGAAATTAAGGCATAGGAGTCTTGAGCTTCAAGACTTAGCAGGGGCTAGCCTACAAGGGAGGGTATCGGACGATGATAACTATTCTTAGCAAGTGTCCAGACGATGAGAAGGTATATACGATGTTAAGGCCCTACATTGCTGAATGGTTTAGGAGAAAATATGGATCCTTTACTGAGCCCCAGAAATGTGCCATACCCTTAATAAAGAAAGGACACAATGTATTAGTGTCATCGCCTACGGGCACTGGAAAGACATTAGCCGTGTTTCTTGGCATTCTTGACGAGCTTTACAGGCTTGGAGAAAAGAACGAACTTCAAGATAAAATCTATGCTATTTACGTATCACCTCTTCGAGCCCTAAACAATGATATGCGACGTAACCTACTTGAGCCAATAAAGGAAATAAAGGTTGTAGCCAAAGAGCTAGGCTATCACCTGCCTGAAATAAAGGTTGCAGTAAGAACAAGTGATACATTACCCTCAGAGAAGCAGAAGATGGT
>JALTZQ010000158.1 GCA_027046105.1 Pyrodictiaceae archaeon | reverse complement strand
AGCGTACTCGTAGGCACGAGGAAGAGACAATACACCACTATTACCTAAGACCAGCTAATCTTGACCATGGGTATACAGCTGAGCCAATCACGGTAGTCACAATGACTTCTAGAGGCGTAGCTGGTGCCCCATGAGTATAAGGTATAATCGGGTATGATCGGTACATGGGTGTTGGGAGGGGCTCAGCTACTGTCCCAGGGCTCTTCAAACCCCACCCTGGAGGACTCGGGCGGGGTCGAGCCCGCCACACACATCACGGCCCTCTCCAGGAGTGGCTAGCCTTGTTTTCTCCCCGGGAGTATTTCCCAATGGTGTGGTCTCGGTTTTATACTGGTGAGACCAGTGTTTCTGGCTGCCTGGTAGGTGTTGGCTCGTGCCCTACACTCTTGATGATCTGGCTTGGCTTTTGGGCCGTTTACAGGGGTATGGGTTGAAGTTCGTTGTCGTGGGTAGTACTGTTGTTGAGTTAGAGCTTCGGCGTAGGAGGTTTGAGGATGATATAGATCTTTTCGTTTTCGAGCCTAGCCCACTAGTTGAGGAGGACCAGTACCTGGCTATTGCAGAGAAGGAGGGGTGGCAGGTCTCCTACACGGTGCTTGGTACACCAAAGTTTGTGGTTAAGATGCCTAGCGGGGAAGAGGCTATAGTAGAGTTCTACGAGAACATACACGACTACTATATACCACTACCTATGCTCGAGCGTGCTGGCTCCAAGAAGATACGCGGTGTATCGGTGAAGCTACTCCAGCTAGAGGACTATGTGGTTCTCAAGGCTAAAGCGGCACGGGAGACGGATATCGAAGATCTCAGGATAATCAAGGAGCTTGTTGACGAGGGTAAGCTGAAGATGGATCAACGCCGCATAAGGAGTGGTCTTGAAACTCTACCAGAAGAGGATCGACGCATAGCTGAGAGCAAGCTAAGAGATGTAGGCTTACTACGCTGAAACACTCCTCCCCCTGGGTTTAGCGGGGAGCGTTGTGGAGACAACCACTTGCGTGGAGCGTGTAGTTAAGCTACTGTTACGCGTTGAGCCTTGGAAAGGCTTCGTGGATAGAGAAGTCTTGGTTGATGAGGCAGTTGAACCACCCGTTATTGTAAGACTTGATGGTGTAGGGTTTGGTCGAAGAGCACCTAGGGGGTGCGATAAGCCTCGTTGCATCGAAGTCCATAAGGCTATTGTTAATGGTGCTGAAGAGGTATGTAGGCTTTATGGGTGCCAGTTCTACTATGTTGTTAGCGATGAGGCCAACCTATTTTTCTTCCGTGGCCTTCCCTACGGTGGCCGTATCGTCAAGCTGGTCTCTGTCCTAGCAGGTGAGCTCTCAGCAAGAGTCACGGGCTCCCTATCAGTACCATTAGCATTTGATGCACGCGTAGTTGTTGTCTCACGAGAGGAGGCAGTGGATTACCTACTGTGGAGAATGCGTATAGGCTTTAACAACTACATAGCGCAAGTGTATCATAGCCTTTATTGGGACAAGGCTACGCCTAGCCTCAGTGTTATGGTTGAGAAGCTGGAGAGGAAAGGCTACAAACTTAACGATGAAGAGTTATGGAGACTAGTGGGTACGTGTGGCTATACGGGAGCCATTGTAAAGGATGCTGTCAACAAGCTTACAAGGGCCAAGATTAGGGTTTGGAGGAGGGTTTGGAAGCTTAGTAGCGACCCCTACACGTGCATTGAGGCCTTACGTCGCACTCTTGCTGAGTAAGATACGTAGAAGCTCCCTCCCTAAATCCCCAGCTAAGACAGTGGCTCCTCGGGCTATGCCTTGCCGGGAGCTACATTGGGTTCCCATAACGGCGTGGAAGTAGCCTAGCCTCTCTATACGAAAACTAGCCAAGACACCAAGATCCACTCCCTTCTCCTCCAGCTCAGACCTCAGCCACTGATGTATCTTGCCGCCTACACGCCACTCGATTAAGGGTAAAGGCCTCCTCAATAACAATGCGTGCCCAACATAGATGTGTTCAATGCGAGGCTTGCTACCAGCCAATACGCGGAGGACGTGGACGTGGTTTGATACAAGTCTACGAGCCCAGTCATCAACCTTGCTAGCTTCGACTACTTCGCTGGGAGACAGACCTTGGAGGGCAAGTCTAGTATCAATACGGTACCGGTTTTCAACCCACAGGACACCAATAGCGTACATGGCGGTGTAGCTGCTATGTTCGAGAGTGGTCAAGAATACTATGGCGACACGGTAACCCGTACCCAGTAGTACTTCAAGGCAACGACGCTCAAACACATTAGCACCATAAGCACCATACCCACCCTCGATGAGAGGATCAAGGTGGGGTAGAAGAGAGGAAGCTGCATAAACACGGTTTCCAAGCCTGAGCCTCCACCCATAAGTGTCAAGAAACCTCCTGGTAGCATTAGTGATTGAGCCGGGTACAGTCACGTCACCCCATCTGCCACGGGAAACAATAGATTCGTAACTGTATCTTTCAATCAACAATGGGTTGTCAACGACACGGCATGGTATTGGGACGTAGTAGGCGCCATACTCCCCGATAACGTCCTTATAAAGACCAGCGTACCATCCGCCGAACGAGCGATCTACACCAACTCTTGTTAGGAAGACAGCAAACTGGGTCAATGCTATGACACCATGTAGCTAAAGGCCCTATACCCTCTCGAGAGGTGGGGGGCTAGGTCTTTCACCGAGCTATCTTGGGTCTCTCCCCCGGTATTGGGGTTGGCGGTGGGTTATGGGGGAGGCTAGTATTATCCTAGAGCAGCTTGGTCTTGGAGAACGCTATAGGGTTAGTACTGTGCTTGCAGAGCGTGAGGCGTCGCTAGTTGTTGTAGCCGTTGATAAGAGGACTGGTGGCCGTGTTGTCGTAAAGGTGGGTCTCGATAGTGTTGAAAGGAGACTGGTGGATAACGAGGCGGAGATACTGCGGAGTCTTGGGGGTCTACCAGTTGCCCCTAGACTCTATGGCCATGTACATCGACACGGGGTTTCAGCAGTCATTATAGAGTATTTACCTTATAAGAGCCTTCGCCATGCACAAGCAATGGGGCTTATGCGTGTATTAGACCTCGTCTTCTATGCAGCAGCCAGCCTTTGCCACATACATGGCAAGGGTATCGTTCACCGGGATCTTAAACCCGATAACCTAATACCAGTGCCGAGGAGGGGAGTAGTGGTCATAGACTATGGTATTGCATCTCTAGCTGGTAGGCCTGGTTTACCAGCTGGTACACCAGGCTATAGCTGCCCCGAGGCCTTGGAGGGGGCTGAGGCTAGGCCAGGCTGCGATATGTATAGCTTCGCAGCTATAATGTACTTCTTGGCCTCGGGGCGTGAACCTCCACGAGAACCCGAGACACTTGCTAGGGCAATGACTGGTCTTTCACTCCATACAAGCCTAGTAGAGTACCTCTACAGGATAGTTGGGGATCCCAACTTTAGGGCACGAGCAACGTGTGCACAACTCCTTGAGCTGTTATCAGCGACAAAACCTTCACTACGCCAGCCCCACCTAATACTTGATGGAGCCGTCTACATACTCAACTACGGTATCATACCAGTGGGTGAACACAGCAATTACCGCTTACCTGGCCGCCCCCTATATGGTCACATTTACCGTCGGAACAACATAGTCTACTACCAGCCATTAACAGAGACAACCCTTTACCGCTGCGGTAAGGAGAAGCCACTACCACTGAACGAGTGGATTCAGCTAAAAGGTACAGATATACTGGTGGTGAAGGACCTCGAAGGCAAGAACCACTACATACACTTCCATGACGGCCTAGCTACGGGGTGCACGGAATACGGCAACGAGGTAGGGGCCTAGATTCCTGCGATAACCAAGTGCAATTAATGCACCGCCACCAAGGGGCACAGGATCCCCGACAGGTTTACCTGGTTGGCACCCCCTTCCACCAGATGCACGACCGGGCCAAACCACGTGCCAGCCCTGGTCAACACCATACCTCCAAACAGCTGTACCATTAGTGCTACATAGATCCTGGATAAACCACTCACCATCACGCTCAAATACTAGGGCGTGATGACGGGAAACATAGCCTAAGGGGTCAAGCCCTACATAGACATCGCTAGAAGAGTCACGGCCAAGAACACCCTTAGAGCCCAACTCGTAGACTTCACGGCCAAGAAGCGAGATAACGGCGCTACTGTATTCCTCGCGCTCACCCTTTTCAAGAAGTTTTAGAGCTTCATCAGCACTAAGAGGACGCCACGCTGGATCAGGATTCATAAGGTTCTCTATGAGATCCGCGAGAACAGGGTCTATAGAGCCCTTAGGTATCCGTGGTGGCGTCCGGACGCGATCAGGGTAACCAGCGACATAGAGTTGTGGATCATTCCCCGTTGCCAGATAAAGTATGGTAGCACCGATGCTCCAGAGATCGCTCTGCGTAGACTCGATACGGTACTTCATCTGTTCCGGTGCCGTATAGCCTCCCCTGGAATACACTGTTACCTCGTATAGGGTGATCTTGTAGAAGTACTTAGCAGTCGTGAAGTCTATAAGGACGGGGCCCCAGGGAGCGCGGATAATGTTTCGGGGCTTAATATCGCGGTGAAGAACACCAGCAGCGTGAATGAACCCTACTACACGGAGAAGACTAGAGATTAACCGCTTACACTCACTCGTTAGCATAACGCCCTGGCAACCCGTATAGTTGGCTAGTACATCACCATAAACGTACTCTGTTACAAGTAGAAAGTAGTCGCCAGACATTGTTGCATAGTAGTCTACAATCCTCTCCACAAGATATGATGTTGAGGCTCCAGCCCGATATAGCTGGTACAAGATGTCATAGGCTATACGTAACCTGTTAACCTGCAAACTGTAAAGATGTGGGTCGAGGTCTGGACGTGGCTCGCGTATAACATAGTAGCGCCTACCAGGCCCCGAAGCGTCTTCAGCAAGCCACGCTATAACCTGGCCACCACTACCAATAGACCGTAATACACGGTAGAGGCGGCCACTAGCCCCTTGCACTAGACTATTAGGCCCAAGCGTTGGAGCCCTACTTGACAAACCGTCACGCCCCCAAAGACCAGCCATGGAGTTTAGCTCTCTTTACCCTCCTCTCTCCTCTCTTCTTCACCTAAGCTAAAGACTTGTGTAGCAGAGGATTCCGGGACAGCAGGCAAGGCTAGAGGTACTCCCTGAACACTAGCCAGTGTCACAAATCTCGCACCAGTGTTGGCATCAACATGGAGCCTAAGACTCTCCTTTTCTGCTGAACCAGTGCTCTGCGAAACCAGGTAGACATTTGTGGCTCTAAGCAGAGATAGCACCTTCTCCTCACTGCCTGCAGCAAGCATTCTCGTTATGCTTTCGAGTGAAGCAGAGGCACCGACACGATGCTCGATAACGCTTCGCACTGCCTCCGCCCTATCGCGTACATAGTCGTTATACACTTTAGCAACGAGGCCTGCAATGGCACGGAAAACGAATGCGGCTATGAAGATGTAGACCCAATCACTGATAAGGATCCTTAAAGCCTCAGTTATGGCTCCCCGTGAGACTAGTATGACTAGTGCGTCGAGGCTAGCTAATGCTGAAAACGTGTTGTATATGAGTGATATAATGCCCGCGAAGACTAACACAACGTGTATATAGTAGACTATGTATGTCATGTAGTAGAGTATGGAACTGTAAATATCAAAAACTACATGATAGCGTGTTAGAACTTTTTCAGGCATAATACCGCTAAACCCCCGTGCCACACAAAAACCACACACCAAGACTATAAATGCATATATTGTCTATCACGGCACGGTTTCTACAAGAATATAACTAGTGGTTTCGGCTTAGTCTCTCTCTGGTGTAGCAGCGTCTTGGTAGAGGCAGCCCCCATATGGCTTTACGCCGTTCTTGCAGCATCACTGCTAGTGGTCTCTATAGCAGTACTCCTCATAGTAGTGTTTAGCAAGAAGGAGAAGGAAGCAAAAACACCAGCTACACCGAGTAGAACCGGTTCCCCAGTATCCCCAAGAGCCTCCACGCAACCACCAGTGACACCTCCACCACCTCCGCCACCTCGTAGCGGGCAAACAGAGGTCATGCCAGGGTCCTCGCCAACAACACCACCCCCACCACCAAGTCCACCTACACCAGGACCAGGTCCTGCACAAGGAACAGCAAGAGCCGCTCAACAACAGCCACCACAACCTAGAACAGTAGGTGGTGAAACAGTAGTTTCACCAGTTCATGGACCAAAACCACCAACACCACAACAAACTCCACCACCTACGCCAACGCCCATTGATCAGCAACAAACTGTTGTAGGCTTCACTAGCCAGCAGCAGGGACCAGCAGTACCGCGTAGCACAACACCAGAGGCTAGTGAAGGAAAGACCTGCCCGAGATGTGGTGCAAGTAATCCAGCCGATGCAAAGTATTGTAGGAAGTGTGGTGCACCACTAACATAATCTTTTCACGATCACACCTAAGGATGTCCCGAGGTATACACAAATGCTTTTTTAAGCATCCTCCCATTCTACGCGAAAGAAGCTACTTCCACAACCTCCTAGTAACTCATGCCCTGGAGTATACAATAGGTCCTACTGCCTAGGGAGTCGAGCATGGCTTCGGCTCTTTGCTTCCTACATCAAGGCCGAGAAAAGTACATACCTACCCTGGTAGTGTGAGAATAGACTGGTGCGGAAGTAGTCTTGGCGTCCTCCCAAACCACGTGTCCAAACTGTGGTAGAGCAGTCAGCCCTGATGACGCCTACTGCCCCTACTGTGGATACCCCCTACAAGGGCGTCAGGAAGGAACACAGGTAATGTTCTCTCCAAGTGTGCCACGAGAGCAGTCACAACAGCCGCCGCCACCTCCACCAGCACCACCAAGCGAAGCAGGTGAGACACAAGCAGCTGCTGCAACACCCCAGCCTTCGCAGCAATCAGTGGCACCACCAATGTTTAGACCCCCCATGCCAGCAGTGGGTACGGCGCCAGTGGTTTACCAGCTAGTATTCCCAGATGGAAAGTTCATTTCCGTGGTTGGTGAGCCACTAAAGGTCTTTGGTAGGGAAGACTTCACAGGCTATGTACCCGAAGAATACTTACGGCTCATAACGAGGAGGGAGAAAGGAGGACAATTCATGATCTACTGTCATGCCAAGGAGGTGGGTAATGTCGAGTGCTACGTTAGGGACGACTTCAGTACTAACCCAACACTAGTTAATGGCACAAATATAAAAGGCAAGGGTTGGGTCAAGCTCAAGGACGGTGATGTTATCTCACCAGCAGGTGTAGTAAACATATGGTTTAGACTACGAACCTAGTTTCACATCCTGTCTAGTTTTTCAGCTAAGGCCCCCCAAGGCTTCCACATCTAGGTTCTATCACCTTCTTCGGCTAGATGGCGGCTCATCACAAGCCTATTCTACGGTAGTCATTATGTCTGGTTGCCTCTCCAGGGTTGAAGCATACTGAGTGTTGATAGATAGCTTTAACAGTCTATCACCCTCCCCTGCCTCCATTGGAGAGTAAGAGGTGTAGGCTGTCATGGCTTCTCTTCGTGGCTTGTCCAAGACTGCTGCGCTCGGAATAGTGGTCGTGATAGTGGTTGTTGCCGCTGCTGTAGCCCTCCTATTTATCCAGCAACAAGCTGCACCATCACCTACGCCAACCCCCGAAGCAAGTCCTTCACCAACACCGCCACAAACCCCGTCGCCAACACCCTCACCAACAATGAGCCCATCCCCCACACCCACCGAAACCCCTACAACTCCTGCACCCGAGAAGCTGCCAAGGAAGATCTGTGTAGTCTACGATATAGGTGGGCGTGGTGATCTAAGCTTCAACGATATGGCCTACCTAGGTGCTAGTAGGGCGGCAAAAGACTTTGGCCTAGAAGTTATAGAGGTACAGAGCCGTAGCGAGGCAGACTATCTGCCAAACCTGAGATCTCTTGCTAAGAAGGGTGAGTGCCTAGTCATAGTCGCAGTTGGCTTCCTAATGACAGACGCAGTTAAGCAAGTCGCTGACGAGTATCCTGACCAGCTCTTCGCTATAATAGATGGCTATATACCAGATAAGCCAAACGTGCTAAGCGTCTTGTTCAAGGAGCACGAGGGTAGTGCGCTTGTAGGCGCTCTTGCAGCAATGACAGCAGCTCACTATGGCTGTAAAGCAGTGGGCGTTGTCCTAGGTATGGAGATACCGGTTCTATACAAGTTCGAGGCTGGCTACTACTGGGGTATACGCTATGGTGAAATGATCTACAAGAAGTACACTGGGCAAGAGGTACGCCTAGACGTGTTATGGACCTACACGGGTGCATTCAATGACCCACCGAGAGGAAAGACGGCTACTGAGGCAATGCTACGTCAGGGTGCATGTGTTGTCTATAACGTAGCTGGTGCTACTGGTCTAGGAATATTTGATGCAGTCTACGAGGAGGCAACTAAGCAGGGCCGTGACATGGGGCCACCCTTCGCGATTGGTGTTGATGCTGACCAGGATTGGATTAAGCCTGGCTTCATACTAGCTAGTATGATGAAGCGTGTAGATGTAGGCGTCTATACGGCTGTCGAGAACGCTCTCAAGTACAAGCGTGGCGAGATAGACAAGTATGGTGGTATACTAGAGCTTGGCTTAGCAGAGGGAGGTGTTGGCGTAAGTAGGCTTGAGGACCTAGAGACCTTCCTAGAGCTAGGAGTCCAGGCAGGCACCGTTAAACCCGAGGAGAAGGAGGAGATAATAGCTAAGGTGAAGAAGCTACGTGAATCAATTCCCTCATGGATCTGGGAAGAGGTTGACAAGCTAGCAGAACTCTTAAAGACCAATAAGGACATAGAGGTTATGGGCTTAAAGTTCTCCGATATAGAAAAGATGATACCACTAGATAGCGAGGAAATCAAGCAGATAAGACAGCAACTAGGAGTAAAGACGTAAGAGTAGCGTTCTAGATGCCTCCACGCCTAGCCTTTTGTTCACGAAGTTTTTTTACCATTTCTGCAATAGCCTTCAATGTCTCGAGTTTAGAGCCCATCTTGTCCACGATAATCCTTTGTTTTTGCTCCCACCACTTCCTAGGATAACGTGAGTCCTCAACAACAGGGTTAAGGCCAAGTCTCCGAGCAGCCTCTACAATCTCCTCTACGCGTGGCCTCCTTACAGCAATACTTCTAGGCACTTTCCGGCCTTCACCTCTAGATGCGGCAGCATCTATGTTTACTGGCCAGAGCACGACACGTTTACCTCGATACTCTCTACTCAAAACCGTCGACCACCCTCCTCCAGGAAGGTAGAGGCTTGGATTACTCGTATCTTAGGGCTACGGCTGGTGGTATCCTTGCAGCTTGATACGCTGGTACGAGGCTCCCAGCGACGCCAACGATTATGGTTAGTAGTAGTGCTTGGAGGATAAGTTCTGGTGTTATTGCTGGAGGAGCTTTTATTACGAAGGTGTGTGCACCACGTATTACCATGCCTTTTCCTGCTAGTATGTGTGCACCAATACTGCCAACAAGTATCCCTATTGCTGCCCCAATTAGACTCATTATCACCGCTTCAAGCATTATCATTAAGACAACGTCTTTATTAGTGAAACCCAGTGCTTTAAGGACACCAATTTCCCGTGTTCTCTCCATAACCGAAGTCACCATTGTCGCTGCTACCCCCGTCGCGGCAACTGCAAAGGCAGCTAACCCTGTAGCAAAAGTTACAAAGTCCATAGCAGCAGTTATGGAGGCGACAACACGTGATATTTCTATCAGCGAGACAACCACGACTTGGTCAGCGTAGACGTCGCGTAGATGCCTTGTAAGTTTCTCCACATAAACTGGATCCTCTGCTACAATTAGTATACCACTCCACTCTGTCATGCCTAAGACGCGGCGACCGGCGTCAAAGGGTAGGAACACCGTGGTATCTGGGTTTATAACGAACGCGTTTCCGAACTCAGCTAGAATGCCCTCAATGACGACATTTATTCTTCTAATTCTCGTTTCGCCAGCTTCTTCGACAATAGGAACATTTACAGTTACTATATCGCCTAGCCGATAATAGCGACGTCCCTCTTCATCATAGACTATGAAGTGGCCTACAACAGCTGAGGAAATCTCCGCTGTAGAGGGGATACGGCCTTCAGCAATCTTTAGTCCACGTAGGGCATCCATGAGTATAGTCAAGTCTACACAGTATATTTGGATTTTAACAGACTCTCCTCCCCTCTTCACGAACGCTGTTGCCGCGTAGAATGGCTCAGCACGGTAAACCCCCTCTAGGCTACGAATATACTCGAGATCACGATCTTTCAACTCGTAGTCCACAGTGGGGAATACAACGATAAGGTTCTGGCCTAGCCCCTGCAGCCTCTCAACAACATAGTCACCATAACCCTTAACCACAGAAGCTATAGTCACAAGCGCCAGGGGACCAATAGCAATACCAATAATTGTCAATACGGCACGTGTCCTTCTCTCAGTTAATGCCTTCACCGCATAACGGCCATAATCTATCAAGAGATCTAGCAAACCAGCGGTAATCATCACCCTCAAACCCTCAGATATGTTCCCTCCCCGTAGTGAAAGCCCCGTCCACTGTGGGGTATAGAGGTATGGGTTAGCGCGTAGCTAGGTGCGTTGGATGAACGCTTTCCTTCTCCCTAAGCTATGGAGACTATACTATGCTATATACACTACTATGTATGGTATATACTAGTTTGTAGACTCTATTGGGTATGCTTTTAGTGTCCATACTGCTACGGCTACCACTATAGCCTGGGGGTTGGAAGAGAGTTGGCGACAGAGTTTCTCTTGATAGGTGCTGGTCTCGCAGTAGCCTTCTATATAGCCTGGAATCTTGGTGCTAATGATGCTGCAAATCCTACTGAGACAGCTGTTGGTGCAGGAGCAGTCACGTTGCGCCAAGCGGTTCTTCTCTTTGCTTTTTTCGCAGCTCTTGGTGCTATCTTGGAGGGCTACCAGGTCATTAAGACTATCGGTAAGGGTGTTGTTAAGGGTCTTGATCCAGCTGCTGCTCTCGCAGCAAGCTTGGCTGCAGGTTTTTGGATAACCTTTGCCACATGGCGTGGTCTACCAGTATCAACAACCCATAGCACTGTTGGTGCAACACTGGGTGTTGGTCTAGCGTCAATAGTGCTAGGTAGTGGTAAGACTATTGACTGGGGTGTAGTATTAAAGGTGGTATTGAGCTGGATAACATCACCTCTAGCAGCTATAATGCTTGCAATAATCTTTTACTACGCCTTCGCCTGGCTCATGAAACTACTAGTTACTAGGGGTTATGACGCGAACAAGGTGTTTAAATGGATACTCATAGTGAACTTGGCTTTCTCGGCTTACAGCTTTGGAGTAAACGATGTTGGTAATGCAACAGGTGTCTACGTGGCAGCAGTATCTGGAGTAACGGGTATGCCAGATGCCCAGACAATGAGGTTTCTCGCAGCTCTCGGGGCAATAGGCATAGCACTTGGCGCCCTCACATGGGGCTATCGCGTCATTAACACAGTCGGGTTTAGGATAACAAAGCTTGACTACGTCTCTGGTGCAGCAGCTGAGTTGTCCAATGCACTAGTGGTGTGGCTCTTCAGCAAAGTACCATACATCCTCTTCGGCTATGGAATGCCAATATCAACTACACACGCTAGTGTATCGTCAATAATAGGTGTCGGCATAGCCAAGAACCGTGGAGTACGGGGGGTAGAGTGGCGAACAGTAGCACTCATAATAGCAGCATGGGTATTAACAGTGCCAGTAGCAGCTGCTATAGGAGCAAGCCTCTACATGCTCCTCAACTACACTGGCATAGCCTAGAGGACACGGAGAGGTAAAAAGAACTAGATACGTACCACGTAAAGGGGGTTTTGAATAGGCTTGGCTAGCAGATAGCTCCAAGTCTACGCTTGGGCCTAGACTTCTCCTTCTTCTCCTTAGCCTCTTCTTTCTCCTCCTTTTTCTCGGAAACCATACCCTACAACCACCCCACAGGCTAACCATCAACTAGGTACCCTGCAAGCCCAGTTAATATGCTAATCAGCAGCCTAAAGGGAGACATGGACCGTACTGCAGCAGAAG
>JALTZQ010000157.1:1467-2629 GCA_027046105.1 Pyrodictiaceae archaeon | reverse complement strand
CTATAAACGCCTTAGTTAAGGCCATAGAAGTGATTGGAGCTAGTGGTCTCGCACTCGTTTTTAGTACCCTGGGTTACAGGGTTGACGCAGAGAAGCTTATCGAGACAATACGGTATGCAAGCCTAGTTGTAGGGAGTGATATCAATCCCTCACTAGACCCCGAGTATGCAAGGCTTCGTAAAGCCCTAGCAAAGCTGGATAATACCGTGGATGAGGTAGAGACATGGGCTAATACTCTACTCCAGGAGAGGCTTTCTTCACGGGAGCTACGCATTCCTGGCCAGTGGCTCCTAGAAGTACTCCGCTCACTACACGAGGGTTCTCCTCCTCCAAGCCTGCCAGAAGATGTACTATTGGTATTCGAGGAAATTGCTGAACAGGCAGAGAAGGCGATAACCGAGAAACTACAGCTCGATAGCGATGAAAGGGAACTTGTACGTGGAGTCTTTCCTCGAACACCAAGAGTTCCTCTAGAGGCTGATCGAGGTAGACTTGAAGAGCTCAGACTCCTCTTGCTATCGAAGCTCCACATCCGTAGAATGAAGCTTTTACAACAAGTAGCAGAAAAGCTCTATGACAAGGAGGGTCTTGTAGAGGTAGCTGTTGAGGCACTAGCCTTAGCCGATATTGCTTTAGCAGAAGCGGAGATACTACAACATGGCACCTCTATGCCCTCCCTCATAGACACTCTCGGGGTCGCCATAGTCAATGGCATTGAGGCAAGCCTTTACCAGCATGAGCTAGCAGGCCATGCAGGGATCCAGCGTGTAAGCTACGTTGTCGGTGAAACACCCATTAAGCCCCCGGCTACGCATGGCGAGAGAATAGTTTTGCTAACTGGCGCTAATAGTGGTGGCAAGACCACACTCCTCAAAATGATTGCTGAGACTGTCCTAGCAGCCCAATCAGGTCTCCCCGTTACAGCAGAAAAGGCATGGGTGGGACTATTCAACCAAGTATACTTCCTGTCAAAACCACAGGGTATGGCTGATGCCGGTGCATTAGAGCAGACTCTCCGCCTACTAGCAGAAATAGCTTATGGGAAGGGGCGTAGACTAGTACTCGTAGACGAGCTTGAAGCAGCAACAGAAGCCGATGCAGCCGCCAAGATCATATCGGGGTTTGTTGAAGCCCTAGCAGCTGATAACCAGACTGTCGCAGT
>JALTZQ010000157.1:0-1457 GCA_027046105.1 Pyrodictiaceae archaeon | reverse complement strand
CCCCCGCTACAACTATCTGGCACGGAGTACACCAGAGCTAGTCGTAACCAAGCTTCTACACAGAGCACAGAATAGGGAGAAAGAATTCTACAAGCGGGTCCTGGATAAACTATCTCGGGGGCAATGAGCTAGGTCACGGGATCCGACCCTTAAAAGGTAAGGGGAGAACCCCCGGTTTTGGGTATGGGGATGTCCTGCCAGTACGAGCCCCCGTTTTAGCCAGCTTTATCGTTACTAACTGGTTCTGCCTTTATCGCTAACGAGCATGTACATTGCCTTAAGGTATTCAAGGTGAGGGCTACCTGGTCTTACTGGATGGTCTGGTGGTGCTCCTCGAACACTCCCCAATGGAATGTAGTTGGCCCTCCACGTAGCCATGACCTTGGCTATTATCTGGGTGAACTCTTGTCTCGATAAGAATGTGCTACAACTACTATAGAACAGTAAGCCAGGTGTCTTGAGGACGCGTAGCGCATGAGAATATATGTGGGTGTAGGCCTCCATGCCCTTCCTCTTCGCCTTCTGGTCTGGGATAAACGCTGGTGGATCCACGAATACTACCTCGAAGCCCTCTCGGCCAAGTCTTCGAATGGCATGCCACACGTTTTCAGCGACTACCGACGCATTATCCTCTACATGGTTAAGGCGTAGATTCTCGCGTAGCAGCTTAAGAGCCTTCTCATCCTCCTCGACGAAGATAGCTCGTTTTGCACCTGCTAGGAGAGCGTGTATACCAAAGCCACCGGTATAGGAGAACAAGTCTAGAACTTTAACCCCCGGCTCTACTAGGCTTTCAGCATCCATACGGTTAAGGGCCTGGTCTAGGAAGAACCCTGTTTTCTGGCCAAGTCTTGGATCTACGATGAATCTTGCAGAAGCCTCCTCTATGACAACCCTAACCTTGCTACCATAGCGTAGACCCTCACGAGGCTCCAAGCCTATATCGCGCCGTGTTCTCTGTGTACTCTTCTCGTAAACAGCAGCTACATCAAGTATCTCAATAAGGGCTTTAACAAGCACATTAGCATGGACATCCCACACCATACTACTCGACTGGTAAACCGCAAGATCATCATAGACATCAACTATAAGACCAGGGAGAAGATCGCCATCACTATGCACTAGTCTATAGCCACGACCAGGAGAAGCCATACCTATAAACCTACGTAGACGAAACGCCTGCTCGAGACGCTCACGTATGGCCTCCTCGGGACTAGAGAAACTACAATCACCAAGCTCAACCAAACGAACAGCAACAGGGCCTATAGGGTCATAGAAGCCGCAACCAAGGATATCACCCTCCTCGTCCTCGACAACAACGAGCTCGCCGCCCTGAAGCTGCCTCGGCGTTTTCACCCAGCGAGAATAAACCATGAGAACCCCTAGCTCACGTACAAGCTTAGCACCCTCACCACCAACGCGGATAACAGGTAAAGGCTCAACAACCATGCCAATAC
>JALTZQ010000156.1 GCA_027046105.1 Pyrodictiaceae archaeon | reverse complement strand
TGTTTTGTGTTATCACTACTTTGACTATCCCTATTTGCTCAAGCCTCGCTATAGCATAGTGTGCTGGATTAGGCTTGGCATCACGGTAACGCGCAAAGTACTCTATGAATAACCTCCAAACAAGACTCGGGTTCTCCATAAAGTACTGGATAGTGAATATTTCTGGATCAATCTTCCTCCAAAGGCCACTAGGGCCACGGAAATCGGGTATACCACTCTCAGTACTCACCCCTGCCCCTGTAAAGACAATGGCATACTTGGATTCTACTAGGAGCTCTGCAAGTCTCTTGGCAAGCTCATGCATGGGCTAATCAACCCTCCCTCCGAGGGCCTAGAAGGCAGTATAGTCAGCTAGTCGTTGTGGTTTTGAGGTGTTTTCTAGGCCCTAGTATGGTTTAAGCCCCTAGGATGGGGTGCTACTAAAAATGGTGTGACGAGCTGTTCTTCGAGTAATGGGGTCTCCTTTATACTGTTTCTTGTACCTGGTAGTTGGGTACAACTGGTGGTAATCCCTTTCTTTTCGCATATGTGTTGTTAAGCAATCGGTGTAGGGCTATGAGTAGGGCTACCCCTATTGGGAGTAGTATTGCGGGGTGCGTTACTCCTGCTGCAAAGAGGGCGAATAGTACTAGCGATACGGTCATGGCCGTGAGCGCATAGGGTATCTGGGTGTTAACGTGGTCTATGTGGTCTGCACCGGTGAACATTGATGACATTATCGTTGTATCGCTTATTGGCGAGCAATGGTCTCCGAAAATGCCGCCTGCAAACACGCTTGCAATAGAGGCGTATGTCACTAGTTCAACCATTGCAGGATCGAGTCCTTGTTGTACTGCTAGTTTCCATGCAAGTGGTATTGCTATCGGCATCATTATAGCGAATGTACCCCAACTTGTACCCGTAGTGAAAGATATGAATGCTGCTGCCGCGAATATGAGCGGTGGAACTAGGAAAGCCGACACACCAGCAGCTGTAGCTACCGAGACGACATAGTTTGCTGTACCTACTGCATCAGCAGCAGTCTTTAGGCTCCAGGCGAACAGTAGTATTGTGTTAGCCAAAACCATCAAGTACATGCCACGAACAGTATACTCCATTAGCTTTATCAGTGAAAGCGAGCGTGTCGCAACTATAAGGGATGCTGCAACAGTATAACCCGCAAAGCTACCCCACAATAACGCTGTTGCCGCATCAGCATTCATGAGTGCATTTACAAAGCTTGTCTCCCACCACTTGGAGGGATCCTCGGCCCCAGTAATCCACATCCCAAACAGGGTTACTATGACGAGTACTAGCACGGATACCGCGAAGACCCATGCTGGTGCTCTTTTCTCGCCACTAGCCTCCCCTAGCACGGTTTCTGTGGGCATTAGGGGCTGTGCTCCATCACGTAGAACTTTTCCAGTCGATACAACACGATGCTCAGCTTCAAGCATTGGACCATAGTGTCTCCTAGTTAACACGACTATGAGGACGAGTATGAGAGCTAGTATACTGTAGTAGCGGTAGGGGACAGACATAATCCACGCGAACATCGCATTAGCAGGATCCGGCGCGAGCGGCAATAGCCCCTTCTGTGCCTCTTCAGCCAACGACTTAAACGAGTCACGTATCAAGCTTACCTCGTAGCCTATCCAAGTGGATACTATGAGTAGTCCTGCCACGGGCGCAGCCGTAGAATCCACTATGTAGCTTAGCAATTCTCTACTAACGCGGAGCCTATCGGTCAATGGGCGTACAGTATTGCCAACAACAACCGTGTTTGTATAGTCGTCAAAGAATATCGTCCAGCCTAACACATATGCTAGCAGGCTAGCTTGACGCGCACTACGCACCCTCCTCGCAAGAGCCGCTGCCACTGCATGCAATGTACCAGATGCGTAGAGTATTCCCACAAAGGCACCTATGACGAAGTCGAAGATAAGTATGGTTGCATTCCAGCTATCAGTAGCATTCTCCACTATCCATGCAAGACTCTTAGAAGTTGCAGTAAATACTGAAAACACATAGTCTATTGGGGTGGCTGCTTCAGCCAAAACAACCATCAATGCACCTATCCAAATGCCCGCGAAAAGGGCAAGCAACACCTGCCTTGTTAGGATAGCAAGCACTATTGCTAGTAGGGGTGGAAGGAGGGATAGAGCCCCAAAGTCACTCATGTAGTCCCACCACTCGCACCTTCCACAAGTAGGGGCGAGCCAAGTATGCTAGTTTTCTCTCTAACGCCCGAATCCTTGGGTTAGTCAAAATAGCTCATTGATGGTCTTAAGGGCTAGCTCTTAGAAGGCCAAGCCTGAAAGGGAGAGGACTCTGGGGATCCCTTGGCTAGGGTACGCTACTGCTATTGGAGGGAAGGCTGGAAAGCACTAACTCGCATTGTGAAACTCCTCGGCCTAGATCACGTGAATACATGTAGTGTATCAGTTGTGGTAAGCAACTCGTCTTCAGCAGCGGTTGCAAGAATATGGGGTCTTCAGAGGATTTTCCAGGAAGGCTTCAACCTTAACCCCCTCTACGTGGTGGAAATAGTGTGGCCCCGCTTCTCGAGACTAAATTGTCGTCAACGCTTAGAGGCATTAGTGCACGAGCTTGCTCATATACCATTTAGTTTTAGTGGCGGCTTAGCAAGCCACAATGAGAGTTTTCGGAGAAGGCTA
>JALTZQ010000155.1 GCA_027046105.1 Pyrodictiaceae archaeon | reverse complement strand
CGATTGGTGCACTACTCCCGTTAACGGGTGACCTACAGAGCTACGGTGTTCGTGCTAAGGCAGCTGTAGAGGTTGCAATCGAGAGTGTAAACAAGTACTTGGAGGAGAAGAATGCGTGGTTCCGTCTTGACGTGGTATTCGAGGATACCCAGACCAAGCCCGACGTAGCAGTAGCCAAGTACAATACACTAGTGGCTAAGGGCATAAAGTTCATAGTAGGCCCGATGACTAGTGCTGAGGCAAAGAAACTAAAGGATCTAGCTACGAGGCATAACGTATTATTGATAAGCCCTAGCAGCACTGCAGTAGAGCTGGCCATTCCAGGTGATAACCTGTTTAGGTTCTGTCCTAACGATCTCGTGCAGAGCAAAGTTGTGGCAAAGCTAGTCCAAGACCTAGGCATTAAGGGTGTTGTAATAATAGTTAGGGCTGACACATGGGGTCTAGGTCTACGCGATGGTATTAAGGATGAGCTAGAGAAGCTTGGTGGTGTGGAAATAGCTAATATCTTTGAGTATGACCCTGAGGCACCCAACTTCCCAGCAATAGCATCACAGGCGAACGATGCTGTATCAAAGCTTGTCGAAAAGTATGGTCGGGACAAGGTAGCTGTAGTACTAATCGCCTTCAGTGAAGCGGCCGAGCTATTCAAGCAGGCAGCCGCCTACCCGACACTAGCCCAAGTACTGTGGATAGGTAGTGACGGTACAGCAAGGCTATCAGAGATAGTAGCTGACCCAACATCAGCGAAATTCGCGTCAGACACGTTATTCATCAACCCGATATTCTCGCCTGGCGAGACAGCTGTCCAGCGCGAGGTAGCCGAGAAGGTCAAGGCAAAGATAGGTGAGGAGCCCGACGCCTACAGCTATGCCGCCCATGACGCTGTATGGGCTATTGCACTAGCACTACTCAAGACAGGCCCCATTGATGACCCCGACAAGATGGTTGAGGAAGTCAAGAAGCTGCTACCAGAGATAACTACAAGCGACGAATTCGGCAAACACGCTGCTACAGGTAAGTTCCCACTCGCAGACTCTGGTGATAGGGCAACAGCTGACTACGACATGTGGGTAGTGATAGGGGACAAATGGGTATTCGTAGGCCGCTACATTGGCATAGAGAACAAGTTTGACTGGACACCAGTCGACGGCAAGACATTCCCAGAGATGTTCGAGGAGAAGTTCAGAAGCTAAAACTACAAGGCAAATCTAAATCCGCATACATAGTTTTTTAACCCACATTCTAAATATGGGTTATTACTCGTTCTTCCCTATTCACCCCTATAGTCTATGAACATCATAGTACTCTCCATTGTAATGTGTATTGCGGGTTGTCTGCGCAAAGTTTTTATCAAAAACCGCTCAATCCCGGGCTGGTTGGAAGGTATGGTAACGCTATGACAGTGGGCCTAGTTGAGCTAAGAGGAGGTGCTGAGACATGGATGAGGGGAAAAACGTGTTGTTGGAGACGATTGACGTTGTTAAGAGGTTTGGTGGCGTAGTTGCACTGGATGGTGTATCTATTCGTGTGCCTGAACGTGGAATGGTGCTTCTCATAGGCCCAAACGGTAGTGGTAAAACTACTCTCGTTAACGTGGTAACAGGGTTTCTTAAGCCTGACCGTGGCAGGGTAATTTATCGTGGAAGAGACATTACGGGTTTGCAACCACATATCATAGCCCGTATGGGTATTGTTAGGACTTTCCAGATACCCAAGCCATTCATGGAGCTGACTGTGTTAGAGAACTTGCTTGTAGCACCCTTTGGTAATCCAGGTGAAACACTAGTTGGCTCTGCATTAAAGACTAGGTGGGTTAGATTTGAGAGGCAAGCTGTTGATAAGGCGTTTGAGGTGCTAAAGTGGCTACGCATGGAGTCATCGTGGGATCGGCGTGCAGCCGAGCTTAGTGGTGCTGAGCTCAAGTTGCTCGAGGTTGGCCGTGCACTAATGTCTGGTGCACAAATGCTTATCATGGATGAGCCTGCTGCTGGTGTGAACCCTACACAGGCCCATGAAATATTCAATACGCTGAGGAGGCTACGAGAGGAGCACGGCATTACATTCCTCATTATAGAACACCGTATAGATATTGCTGCTAGGTACGTTGATTACGCATATGCGATGCATCTTGGCCGTGTAATCAGTGAGGGTGAGCCCGAAAAGGTTCTCCGTGATCCAGCTGTTGTTGAAAGCTATATTGGGGGGTGAGAATCCCGTGGCTAAAGACAACATGGTTGTACTTGAAAGGGTTGATGCTGGTTATGGTAAGTTCCACATACTCTACGGGATAGACCTTGAAGTGCCACGTGGCCAGATAACGGTCATTGTAGGCCCTAATGGTGCAGGTAAGACAACGCTTCTAAACACAATCTTTGGTCTAACCACGGTCTATAGTGGCAGGGTTATCTACGAGGGTGATGACATAACGAAGGTGCCTGCTCATAGAAGGGCGAAAATGGGTATGGCCTATACACTTCAATTATTCAACATCTTCTCCACGCTGACTGTTCGTGAGAACCTACTCCTCGCAGGCTATGATGTCCCTAGGAACGTGTTGGAGGAGAGGCTTGAGCGCGTCTTTGAGCTATTTCCTAGGTTGAGGGAGAGGCTGAACCAGAAGGCTGGCACGCTTAGTGGTGGCGAGAGGCAAATGCTCGCCATATCAATTAGCCTTATA
>JALTZQ010000154.1 GCA_027046105.1 Pyrodictiaceae archaeon | reverse complement strand
CCTTACAGCTGGGCGACGGCATAATAGTATTCGTTTCCCAGAGGCTAGGGAAGGAGTGGGCTAAGAAGGCGGCTGAGGTCCTGGAGGAGTCTGGGCTGAAGGTAGCCTTAGCGTTGACGGGCTCCAGGAAGCCTGTAGAGGAGTTTGCCAGCGGCAAGGCTAACGTGCTATTAGGAGTTGCTAGCAGATACGGGGTTATAGTAAGAGGTCTAGATCTGCCGGAAAGAGCTAGATACGCTCTCTTCCTTGCCACTCCAGGCCTGAAGCTCAGGGCTTCCGAGGCCCTTTTGAACCCCAGGAGGCTTCTGAGGCTCTTAGACTACGCCTATTCACGCGGCGAGGACTGGGCTAGGGAGTATTATGAAGAGGTTGGGAGGACCGTTGAGAAGGTTAGGGATCCAGCTATCCTCGTAGCCGTTGCTAAGGGCGACTTCAAGGCTGAAGGGTGGCTGGCAGAAGCTGCATCATTACTCCTTGAAGCCTCTAAAAGGGCTAGCGACTGGGCTGTAAGAGAGGCTGTAAAAGCTGGCAGCGTGCTTAGAGTAGGTAGCTTTGTAGTCGACTCTTCAGGCTACATCACAGTCCCTGACGCTCTCACATACCTTCAGGCTAGCGGTAGGACTAGCAGACTCTATAAGGGTGTTATGACGTTCGGCTTGAGCATAGTCTTCGACTTTGATGAGGCCTATGTGAAGGCCCTCTGGGAGAGGCTTAGGTGGATTTCGGGGACAAACTTCATGGAACTAAGTGAAGTTGACTTAGATGAGGCTAAAAGGAGGGTTAAGGAGTCTAGAAAGGGCAGAGGTAGGAAGGTCAACGTAAAAACTATATTATTAGTTGTAGAGTCACCTACGAAAGCCAGAACTATAGCATGGTTCTGGGGAAGGCCTGGAAAGAGGAGAGTAGGGAGACTTACGGTCTACGAGGCTAGCGTCGCCGACGAGGAGACAGGGGTAGTGTATATTCTCAACGTTACTGCTACTAAGGGCCACGTGACGGACCTTGCTATAGATGCGCCTAATACAAGATATGGAGTTAAGGTTAGGAATTCAGTGTTAAAGCCGATATACGGGACTATAAGAAGGTGCTTGGAGTGTGGATGGCAGTTTGTAGCTGAAAGCAGTATCTGCGTTAAATGCGGTTCTCCGAGAGTTGTAGACAGCATGAGCGTAGTAGACCTTTTAAGGAAGCTTGCTGTGGAAGTTGATGAGATTGTAGTTGCCACGGATCCTGACAGAGAGGGAGAGAAGATAGCCTGGGATGTTATGCTGGCTATTAAGCCTTACAACCCTAATGTGAAGAGGGGGAGGTTCCATGAGGTCACTCCTAAAGCCGTGTTAGAGGCGCTCAGGAATGCCGGACCCTTTGCATTAAGTCTTGTGAAGGCCCAGGAGGCTAGGAGGATAGTTGATAGGTGGATAGGTTTCAGCCTCAGTAGCCACTTATGGACAGTCTATGGAAAGCCTTGGCTAGGGGCTGGTAGGGTTCAAACACCAGTTCTTGGGTGGATAGTGGATGCTTACCGGAGATGGAAGTCGGGTAGAGGTTACTACGCCCTGCTACGGCTTGAAGGTGGGGGAAGGCTATCAATATTTACTGGCGATAGGGAGGAGGCTGAAGAGATAGCTAGGGCCGGGCATGTTGAGGTTGTTAGGGTGGAGTCTTCCTGGGAGGAGAGACAACCACCACCCCCCTTCACAACGGACACTCTACTCTATGAAGCCTCAACCAGGCTTGGGATAGGCGCTACCATTGTAATGAGGGTGGCTCAGGACCTATTCGAGTGGGGCCTGATAACCTACCATAGAACCGACTCGATAAGGGTCAGCCCCGCTGGGGTAGCTGTAGCTAAGTCTTGGTTGGAGAGAGCTGGCATGGCCAGCTTATTTAAGCCTAGGTACTGGAGTGAGGGGGGTGCCCATGAAGCCATACGCCCCACCAGGCCCTTAGACTCTAGGGAGCTCGAGAGGGCCGTGTTGGACGGTTCAATAAGGATTGCTGGTAAGATGACAAGGCTTCACCTAGCAGTCTACGACTTGATATTTAGAAGGTTCGTGGCAAGCCAGATGGCGCCTGGGAGGGTACTAGTGGTCAAGGCGGCTTTCAGAGTGGGCGGGAGGTATGTGGAAGTTGATGGGATAGCCGGTGCTAAGGGCGGCTTCGTAGAGGTTTATCCACCTCAGGTTTCTGAATGGCTTTCAAGATTAAGGGCTGGAGATAGGCTGAGAATTGAAGCGTCTAAGGTGGTTAGGGGTAGCAGAGAGAGGCTGTTGAAGAGTGGAGACGTCATAAGGCTTATGAGGGAGCATGGGATAGGGAGGCCGAGTACGTATGCCAAGGCTATAGAGGCTAACATGAGGCATGGGTACGTGGTGGAGAGTAGGAAGAGGAGGTTTCTCATACCTACAAGGCTTGGACGCGAGGTATATGATTACCTATCCACCAGGTTCCCGGAGCTCGTCTCAGTAGAGACTAGTAGGAGGTTGGAGGAGGAGCTAGACGCTATAGAGAGGAGCGGGAGGGGTGTTTATTCCATGCTGGAGAGGGCCTGGAGACTTATAGAGGGTAAGCTTGAGGAGGCATCAGCTATGGCTAGTATGGGCGGGGAGGCTGAGGCTAGGACCTAGATCCGCCCCCCTCCGGCGCTACCCCCTCGACCTTAACTTTAACGACTATATAAGGTA
>JALTZQ010000153.1:6377-12391 GCA_027046105.1 Pyrodictiaceae archaeon | reverse complement strand
GTACTACTTACTGGCTCTGCCCGTAGTCTACAGAGAGCACTAGCTCGAATCTATGCAGCATATACGCGTAACGAAAGGTATATCGCAGAGCTTCACAGTCATTCAGCCGCATCAATGCTATTCATAATAAACATGCTTATAGAGTTTAATGGCGGTATGCTAGTTAACATTGATTCCTTGGTGGAGAGGCTAAAACGCATGGAGCCTAACCCCCTAGAAGAGCTCTTCTCGACACATCCACCAATACCGAAGAGGCTAAGATTCCTTGACGAGCTTGAGAAGACACTCTTATAACCCCAGTAGGTCCTCCGGCTGCTTGTGAGCTGGGTAACGGAGGGTTACTAGGCCGTGGGAGTCTATCAGGGTAATGATTTGAAGAAACCTACTGGAGGAAAGAAGAGGCCACATGCAAAAGTCAAAAGAAAATACTGGATGGGCAGATACCCAACCTATACTAGGCTGGCAAGCGAGGATGAACGTATAGCTATACGTGTAAGAGGGGGCAACTATAAAATAAGGCTTAAGCGGGCCGCATACGCTAATGTCATTGACCCTGAAACTAAAACTGCAAAAAAGGTACGTATTCTACGCGTGCTAGAAACCCCTGCAAACCCTCACTACGCGCGCTCAAACATCATTGTCAAGGGGACAATAATTGAGACTGAGCTTGGCAAAGCCGTAGTAACATCAAGACCTGGCCAGGATGGCGTCATAAACGCTATTCTCATAGAGAAGAAGGCCTAGCGTTGAGACCTATATGGCGTTGGTGGTAAGAGACCGCGAAGCCTTTGGAGTATCTTAGCCTTTTCACGTTCACCGAGACGAGCCTCCTTAACAACATCCTCGAGGAACTCTATTACACGCCTTGCTAGTTCCGGGTTGTATACAAATGGGATACCGTCTTTTCCACCAACAACGTATGCATACCTAAATGGGTCTAGTGGGGTGTTAGCTGGATCACTGTGGCTAGCTTCTGATCCATAGATTAGTTCTGCAACGAGAGAAAGACTTCGTATAACTGCTGGCCCTACACCTTCAAGAGACAACAACTCTTCCATGCTTCTTGGCTGCAGCTCATGTATAGTGGAGAGAACTTTGCCTATGTTTCTTGGAGGCTTGGCTTGTGGCTTGTAGAAACGGGTTATAACCTGTACGGGCTGGTCTTTGTCCTCCTTGCCTAACCAGTGTGTTATAGGCTTTAAACCCCTAAGTATACGGTGGGCTTCATACACTTCTCTCAATGATTTCCGAGGATCCTGCCTAACAATATCTATGATTGTTTTTCGTGCCTCTCTACTCCTTTTACTAGTAAGGTCAAGAACAACATCCTCACGACGACTACTAGCTATCGCCTTATGTGGCTCTAACGTAGGCTCTACTGGTAACGGTGAGGACCAGTGGTATCTTCGTGCAAGCTTAGCTTTTGTATTCATTCCTTGCTGGATTATGCTCCATTCTCCATTCTCAGCAACAACCACTACATGATGGTATATCGTATAGCCGTCTTGGAGTAGGCTATTATCCGTCTTAGCAGCAATTCTCGAAGCATAGATGAGTTCTTGTACGACATTACTACTTAAGCCGATACGTTCAGCCATTCGCGGTAGCTCCTCGGGCACACTTGTTGCGAGCCTTCCCTTACCACCCACAATCACCACACCAAGCGACGGATCCTCATCCACGACTTGGCGTAGAATACCCGTTGTCACTGTTGTTGAGCCACTACTATCCCAATCCATACCAATAGCATTATTAAATGCTTGAAACCAAAATGGGTCAGCAAGCCTACGTACGAGCTCAGCAGGCCCATACTCCTCCACAATAACCGCTACTATTGCCTTTGCCAACCTTTTCATGTAGTACGCCATCCACTTAGGAACATGGCCATCATGCAATGGGAGCTCCGCAACACCATAACCCATACTGGCCTCTAACCCCAAACACACCTATATGGAGGGGCACGCGATAACCTCTACTACCGCTAATACAAACACACTATAAGCCGAGCAAGTTTGCCCCAGCACAGTAGTACACGGAGTTTCAATAATCGATCAACATACTAGCCGTGCTCAGCTATATGGCTACTCGTGAAGGCATAGGGGAGCAACTCTGATAGCTTCCACACCCTCCATCGCCTCGTCTTCACAGAAAATGATACTATAACTAGGTCTTCACCTCCAAATTCTGCAAGCACCTGCCGACAAGCACCGCATGGTGGTAAAGGCTCAGCCGTGTTTGAGACAACAGCAATTGCTTTTACGCGCCTCTCACCAGCTGTAACCATGGATGCCACAGCAGCACGCTCAGCACATATCGTTAACCCATAACTAGCATTCTCAACGTTCACGCCTTCAAAGACTTTACCACTAGGAGTAATGAGAGCTGATGCTACATGAACTCTACTGTATGGTGCATAAGAGTTCCCAAGTAAGCCTACTGCTCTTTGCACTATTCTACGCAACTGTATAGGAAGACCCTCCAGCCCTACACCTTCCTCCATAACTACTTCACACTCACAAAGGCTACGTAGCGGTTTAGGGTGTGTACTGACTATACTACGCGAGCACTCTTAACACCTATAGCTGGTTGCAACCCCTCTCTTCTATAGAGCTAGCATGGGTCTGGACAATTCATGCTTAGAACAGACACCATATTAACAAGGCAAGGCTATAGCTTCGTGAAATTCACTAGTCCACGTGTAGAGCCAGAACGCGCCAGAGAAGTCTTCGCCGATCTAATTCCCATTCTCAAAGCCCATCCACTAGGCTCGAAGAAACTCTACAAGCATCAACTCGAAGCATATACATCTCTGGCAAAGGGAGCCAACTTGATACTAAGATCCGGGACTGGTTCAGGAAAAACAGAAGCCTGGATTACATACGTACTCGCAAAAGCTACCCAGGACCATAGATTACGTGTACTGGCTGTCTACCCCACACTAGCACTCGCTAACGACCAGATAAGACGTATACGAGAATATGCTACACTAGCAAACCTAAACGTTATCCAGCTTGATTCACAGAAAAGGCAAGAACTCGAACGCGAACATGGTCGACGAGGGCTTAGAGAGCTCATTGCATCAGCGGATATCGTTGCAACTAACCCTGCCTACTTACTATACGAGGTTAAAAGACTTATAGAGAACCCCCGTAAACCCCTACTTGAGCCCTTCTTACGCAAACTATACCTACTCGTCATAGATGAATTGGACTTCTATGGTCCACGCAGTATAGCGCTTCTCCTTGCCATGATAAAACTCCTAGCCGAGTACACACAAGAAAAACTGCAAGTAGTAATACTGACCGCAACACTAGCAAACCCCAATGACGTTGCAGAATACCTTTCATCCATAACGGGTAGAGAGACGAAGATAGTAGATGGGAAGCCTTTCCACTCCACTAATCACACCTACATAGTCCTAGGTAAAGACCTTGATAAGTTGTGGAGGACTGCACAAGAATACGCGAAAACTATTTGGGATAAACTTGATCCACGCATACGGAGAGCATTAGAGGACATAGAGGAGTTCAAGAAAAACGCCTACCTCGTAACATCTTATCTTGAAGCACTTGGAGCAGATCTGCCTAGCCCCGGAGTTGACATTACCGAGATCATTGCCAACTATGTAGATGACGAGTACGCAACACTTGTATTCACACGTAGCATCGCCTCAGCTGAACAACTAGCCCGCGCACTACGCGAGAAACTTGGCCGCGACAATGCCGTAGCTACTCACCACCACCTGGTACCCAAGAAGAAGCGAGAGGAAATAGAGGACGCCGTGAGGGCTGGAAGACTCAAGCTCATCATAAGCCCTCGCACACTTGTCCAAGGAATAGACATAGGCACCATCGCTAGAATAGTCCATGTAGGCCTACCAGAGGATGTAAGAGAGTTTCTCCAGAGAGAAGGAAGAAAGGGTAGACGCCCAGACATAGAGTACACAGAAACCGTGATCCTACCCATTTCACGATGGGACCGCGAACTATTATCCAAGGGAATCAACACACTAAAGAAGTGGATCGAGCTAGGCCCCGAGAAAACCATCATAAATCCCCGGAACAAGTACGCTGCATTATTCACTGGCTTAGCTAAGCTCGTCTCACCATGGCTACCCCGCGAGCTAGACAAGATCGAGGAGGAAGCCCTCCGAAACACTGGCGTTATAACAAGAAATGGCGTAAACATGGATAAAGCTAGACAGATTCGGAAAAGAATACGATTCTACGAGTACGGCCTCCCCTACGGGATAAAACGTTACCTAGACGAGAAAGGGGAACTTAAACCACTTGAACCCATAGGTTTCTGTGACCTCGTTGAGAGATTTCAGCCAGGCTGCATAGATCACGGATCTGACGCTATCGTCGTAGAACTACGTAGAGCAGGGAAATCACGGATAGTTACTGCTGTAGTAGAGAAACCATTAAGAGAATTCAATCCATGGCACTACGACGCCCTAGCCGAGGCCATAGAGGAGTACGAGTACGTGAAGAGAGGATGGGGTGAGAAACCAAGCCTACTAAGGGACATTGCTAGAGCAAAACTAGTTACACACGTCTTAGCCGTAGTCTATCCACCACGCAGGGGATTCGGTCTATTACGCAAAATACCTAATCGAGTAATATGGACTCTTTACTCCGAGAAACCACGCATAATAGAGACAAAGACCGGCCACATAGTCGTCTATGATCGACGCCAAATATATGTACCAGTAAACACTGCTGGCGAATACCGCGACTACACCTACGGCTATGTAGTAGAGGCTAGCGACGAAGATGACCCAACACTGCTACGACTAGGCCTTGCACTAGTAGCCATCACATTGAGGAGACTACATGGCTATAGCCTCGACACAATACATTACGGTATAGAGAAGCTTGGCGAAAGAAAACTAGTCGAAATCCACGAACCTGAGGCTGCGGGAATAATTGAGTCACTAGACTGGGCAAAACTCAGGAAAGAGATAGAACACTATGAGCCCGACGAACTAGACACTATACTACTCCAACAAATAGATGAGATCGCATACACAGACCTCTTAACCCACCGCATGGACTGGAACATTGCTAAAAGTGGGGCCATGAGGGTACTCGACTTACTCACGTCGATAGGTAGAGTAAAGGCGCTAATAGCTGGCCGTGTAGTCGAGATACCAAAACCCAGTAGAGCACACCGCATACTAGCAGTAGACATAGTTGCTGAAGAGATAAGTACTAACGAGGCAGTACCCGAGGTCTTAGTCGCAATATCGTGGTTCGACGGAGAACAAGTGAACACAGCCATAGACGTATACACAAAACTACCATTCACCAAGCCACCAAGAACACTCCTTGAAGCAGAATCCACAATAGAGGACCTAGTAGTATACGAGGGCTTCAAACTCCTCGTAGAAAGCAAGGACTCAATACGAAAAGCATTAGTCAAAGCAGGTCTAAGAAGACTTGAACACCTATTAGACAATGCACTCGAAATAAAAGAAGCAGTGTCACGAGCAGGCCTAGAGCCCAAAACACCCCTAAGCGTAGTAGCAGAAGCCCTTGGCCTAGAACAAGACACGCCAAGGCTAGAAGAGCTAGTAGCACACCTGGCTTCCACAAACAAGCCCGGCCACAAGTTCCTCGAAAAGCTAAGAAACTACCAGGCAAGTCGAGTCAAACAGCTATACATAACCTACCTAGCACTCAACCAGCTAACTCGCCAACACCACGACAATCTTGTGAACGAGTAATCCTTATAACAAACTCTCCACCCTCATCACACCTATAAACGATTTCACAATCATTATTCGATACTAGCTCTAGACCCACACAAGACTTACCAACAACATGGATTACACGGATAGTAGACGCTGCAAGACAGGACTCAATGCTACCACACTCGCCACCATAGAGAACACTGCCGCTACGAGTATCAATTATCGCGTACCGGTACACCTCTACCCAGCCCCCACTATCTTTCTCTCATCGCCATCCACTCGCCATACATAGCGTGCCAAAAAAAAAACAAAAAAAAAA
>JALTZQ010000153.1:0-6367 GCA_027046105.1 Pyrodictiaceae archaeon | reverse complement strand
AAAGAAATGCAAGTAGCTCTCCGCGGTGAAAGGTAGGGAAAATACCCGGCTAATAAATGGTTTCAGCGACTACACAACAAAACCGCAAAAACAGATCCTAGGCATTCCCAAAAGGGCTAAGGAAATCTCCCTAGGGTAAGCACACCGGGATAGGGCATTCCTAAACTTATACCAGTGGTTACCGTAGAACCTGTGTCCTGGAAGGGATAGGGAATGCAAATACCCGAACAACTCAAGAAACTCCTCACCTACATAGACAACAATATAGGCTATGGCATAGAGGTTCTCAAGAAACTGATAGAGATCCCGACAGTTAACCCACCCGGTAAAAACTACGACCGCATCGCCACTCTCTTCGAGAACCTCTTGGAAGAGCTAGGGCTCCAGGTAAAGATAGTTGAGGTACCACGTAGCACCGTTGAAAAATATTATCCGGAACACGCTGACCATCCACGCTACATAGTACTAGCACGCCTTGGCGAAACACGGGGAAAACCAATACTACACTTCAACGGCCACTACGACATTGTCCCTCCAGGACCAGGCTGGAGCCATGACCCTTTCAAGCCAGTTCTAGACTCCGGTAAACTCTATGGCCGTGGAGCATCAGACATGAAGGGCGGTATAGCATCCATAATCCTAGCACTGAAAACACTATTAGCAAATCCCCCCGAAAACATAGCTTTAGAAGCCTCCTTCACACCTGACGAAGAGACGGGAGGCGAGACTGGAGTCAAATACATGCTAGAGACTGGGCTAGTGAAGCCAGACTATGCGGTCGTGGCTGAGCCAACAACCCCCAATGTAGTGTGGATAGGAAACAAGGGTGCTGTATGGCTCCTCGTAGAAGTACATGGGAGGCAAGCACATGGTAGCAGGCCGTGGGCTGGCGACAATGCCTTCGAGAAAATGGTTGAGCTTGCACATCTCATGATACACGAGCTCAAACCACGCATAGAGGCCAAGAAAAGCAACTACCCCTACGACGAGCCTGAAGGAGCAAAAGCAACCATAACACTTGGCGGCGAAGTGAGAGGAAGCACAAAGGTCAACATAGTGCCTGGGTATTATGCTTTTAGTATAGATAGGCGTGTTATACCGGAGGAGACGCCAGAAGAAGCAGCCAAAGAGATTATTGAGTTCATAAAGGACGCTGAGAAGAAGATACCAGGTCTCAAAACAACTATCAAGACTCTTGCAGTATTCGAGCCAGCAGTGATATCGCCAGATACACCACTAGCCAAGACCATGGCGGAAGCCGTCAAGATAGCTACTGGTAAAGAGCCACGATTAACAGTTTGCATAGGAGGACTCGATACGAGATACTTCCAGATAAGAGGAATACAAGCCGTTACCCACGGTCCAGGCGATCCAAAACAGGCACACAACACCGACGAATACATCGAGGTAGAGAATCTAGCGAAGACAGCAAAAGCCTATACAATACTAGCCCACATACTAGGAAGACAACCATGAAGATAAAACGGCTCATCACAGGCCCACTAGAGACAAACACCTACATACTCATCCTCGAAGAAACAACGATACTAGTCGACCCAGGCGGCGACCCTCAACAAGTACTAGCGGAAGCACCCAACACAGTAGACCTGCTACTACTCACACACGGCCACCCAGACCACACAGCATACGCCGATACGCTGGCGGAAAAACTCGGAGCACAGATAGCTTACTGCTCACTAGACCGACCAGTACACCAAGCCTACAAAACACTAGCACGAATATGGGGACTAACAGTAACAGACCTACCACCACCCGACATAGACACATGCAAAAACACAAACCCAGCACCAGGCATACAAATACTACACACACCAGGACACACACCTGGAAGCATAACAATCCACATACCCAGACACCACATAGCACTCACTGGAGATACTCTCTTCAACCAAGGTGTGGGACGCACAGACTTACCCTATGCAAACCCACAACAGCTAGCACAAACCCTACACATGCTAGCAAACACACTACCACGCAACACAAGAATACTCCCTGGCCACGGCCCACCATCAACACTAGAATACGAGCTAAAACACAACCCCTACCTCATACTTGCACAGAAAGACCCCAAGAAACTAGCACAAATACTCCAACAACCCCTATAAACGCTACACAGATCCTTATACTAGCCAAAACCAGCACCCACAAGAGCCAGTAGAAACAGGGAGGGTGAACAAACATGGAAAACCAGGAAGCCCAGATTAAAGTACTCCTCATACATCCCGATGACGCGGAAAGAATAATGCTCAACATGGCAGCAGTACAAGTATCCACCTTTGCCGCCCACAAGCTAAAAGACGGAAGATACCTCATAGTGATAGGAGAGACTATGGATGAACATGGAGAACCAGCCATCCTAGCTACAATACTAAATAAAGCACACTACCAGAGACTACGCGAGCGCGGCCTCCTAGTCTATGAAATCATATGCAGAAAAACCACAAAAGAAATATCACAACTAATCGATCAAACATGTAGAGAAAAACTCGGTGAATCAACTAGTACACCAGACAATACACCAACAACACAATAGAAAAGACAAGAACACTTGATGGAGAACAACGATATCATATGACGCTAGAGAAACAAGACAACAAACCGCAAAACGACAAGCATAACAAAGTATCCAACAGTAAAACAAAACACGCAAAAGAGGATTAATAAACCGACGACGAACAATGGAATCCCGAGAAATAAGGAAAACATCAGATCGATCAGAAACAGTAATACAGTTTCAGCACAGTAGCTATACCCGACGGGATAGAGATCTAGCTCATAATCCTCACTCCGGAGCAACGCATTCCAATGCTGTAATACCCTTTATAGAGTTGAAGGTATTTAGCCATAGCTTATATGGTTATAAACAGTCATTAAGCATAACATTTTACAACAATCTATATAGTTATACACATATAATACGTTTCCAGGCTAGTATCTGGGCTAGCCCAAACAGGGACACGCCATATAGCTGTGAACCTTAATGTATTACTGTTTTTCACCAAGCTTCTACCTTAGGAAATAACATGAATGCAATTATAGTGTAGTTTAACATTATATTATTTAATACCATCGACTAATTTAGGCTTGTTTATACTGTTTAGGTTCTAGCTGGCTTATTGGCTTAGATCGACCCTGCTTGACGTGGCAAACGGTGTTACGTGTTTTCTATACTTGTCTTAGTGGTGGTGGTGTTTGGGCTAGCTCCCGCTAGTTCTGATCCAGTGTTCAACCATTTATGGGCTGGGCCCAAGTGCATGTGTTCATTTCTTTTCTGATTGGTATCTTATCGCTTTAGTTGCTATGGTCTAGGTTTACTTGCAACGTATGTGTCCTGGTTTGGGGTATAGACGGGTGCTTGACTCGTACTCCCTCTGTTAGCCTTTCTATCCTAATTGTGACTGACATCTATTATTTATTTTTGTTTACAGTTTATACTACCGTTGTGTTGTTTGCCTCTTTGATTGATGTTGTTTCTCTACTTATTGATGTATGCTATTGATTCGTTCTTGGCTTTTAGGATACAATGCATCCATGTTATGTGGCTGGCTTATGGCGGGTATGTGTTTCAACACGTAATGGTTGGTCTTGGTATTGGTGCGGGGGATTGCTGCCCGATGGTGAAGTTAACTGGCGGTTAACTTTACCGCTGGGAGATTTAACCAGTATCATGTAGGTCCGATTGTGCGGTGTCTGCAGTGGCTGGGAGACGCAATCATGATGTATTATTCCGGTTTATTGATGGGTTTAACTAGTACCAACGTAGCCTATACTTGGCCAAGTCTACGAGTGCAAGTGAAAATGCAGTAAAGGCTAGTAGTGCTAAGGCAACAAACATTTCCCGGGAGGTTTCAAGCCCTTGGAGCGGGGAGGTTGTCCCTAGCACTATCCATACATAACCACTGTATATATGGTAGGAGGCTAGAGATCTGGAGAGATTACGAGATCTTAAAGGGACAAGATTTATAGAGAATTAAACACATAACTTAGATGGAGGAACCGCCGCGGATGTGGGCTCCGCGGTGAGGGAATATGATCCGCGGAGTGGTCCCGTGACGCGGCGACCTCCTACTTCTCAAATCTTCTAAGCTCCTCCCTGAACCTCTTAGGATTTTCTTTCAGCAGTATCCTGAAATAGTTTGCCAGATTATCAGCTATGGTTACGAGATTCTCGAGATGACACCTCCTGGCTCTGCTCTCCCTAAGCTTTACCGGGTAGCTAATTTCGCTATAGAGCTTGTCATCAACAATGGATAGGGCGGGTTTGATTTTGCTTAGAAGCTTGTTTATCTTACTCATAGCTTCTAAGCTATACACTGATATCCTTGCTATCTCTAGGTAGTTGTAGAGCTTCGTATACCTTCTGGTGAATGCTTTCAGGTAGGTCTTCTTCCTAGGGGATGGGACTTCCCTATAATGTTTAAGTGTTGAAGCTATTGTTGTGAAGCGTTGAGACTTCAGTATATGCTCTCTAGCACCTACTAGCACTACTATCCTGGATCCGTCCTCGCTGAGATCAATGACTATGATGAGATCGTTTAAGGTTAGCCACCTCTAGACACTGATGCCTCCCAGCCCACATCCTAACTACTTCCTTAACACTTCAACTACCTCTCCTAGGAAAAGTCTCAAAAACCTTAATCCACCTCAACTCCTGTTTCCATTACTACAGCTAGACCCCAGTTATCGAAGATCTGATACTAATTTGGTAAAACCACAACATTGGCTGGAGATAAGAAGTGAATACAGCTCAGCTCTTTACAGCCTAGGCACCTTAGGCTGTAGAATGGTAAACGACAAGATGTAGGTTTTGAGGCTTACGTCTCAAAACACTGAGAAGTGCTAAGTGTTAACCATGTACCATGAGGATGTTTCGAATTCGGCAGCATAGGCGTTTATGGGAGCTACTGAGAGAGCAAAGCGGATTCTAAGGGAAGAGGCCCAGGAGGTGGGGATTCATTTTAGTGTTAGAAGGTTTTCAAGTATTCCCGCTATTTATTAATGCTGACATGATAGGAGTAACCAATGGAGAAGATAGTGGTGGTATGTGTTGGAAGGGGCTGTTGTTTGGGGGATGTTAGGCCGTGTTCAGGTTGAAACCTTCTGAGAAAACGGGGCGATGTAAGCTATTATATGAATATGTGGGGCTGGAGTGAATGGTTTAGTTGAGTAGGCTATCTATGTATAGGGAGCTTTAGGCTACTGTGATAGGGTGCCAGGGGAGGGTGGAATACACTGATTGTTTCTCGTCGTGCTTACTGGGTAGAGTGGTGGGTCGGGGAGACTGAGTGTGAGGAAGGGTTTAGAGCATATTAGTGAGCCTTATCGGGGTGTTCTAGTGGTTCTACTTGAGGGTTTAAGGAGGGTTTTTGGAGAGAAACTAGTCTCGGTTGTGGTTTATGGTTCTGTGGCTCGTGGTGAGCCTACACTAGGGAGTGATATTGATGTACTAGTGGTTGTTGAGAGTCTTCCTCGTCGGAGGCTGAAGAGGCAGGAGTTGTTTGAGCAAGCGGAGCGGTATGTTGAACACTATTTGGAGGATCTTAGAGGGCGTGGCTATAACATTGATTTTTCGCCGATTCTTTTAACGCCCGAGGAGGCGGCAAGGCATAGACCATTATATCTTGATATGACTGTTGATGGCGTGATAGTGTATGATAAGGGTGGTTTCATGGAGAGGGTCTTGGGAGAGGTTGCTGCTAGGCTACGTGAATTAGGTGCTAAGAGGGTTAAGTTGGGCAGGAAATGGTATTGGGTTTTAAAGGAGGATTATGAGCCTGGAGAGGTCATAGAGGTATGAAGAATACTGTTATGGCGAAATCATATATCAGGCAGGCGCTAGAGAGGATTCGTCATGCGAGAGAAGCGTTGGAGACGACAAGGAATTATCCATACGTCATTAGACAGTGTCAAGAGGCTGTAGAGTTGCTGCTTAAGGCCTCATTGCGTTTGGTGGGCGTGGAGCCGCCTAAATGGCACGATGTAGGTCCTATACTCCGGAGGGAGGAGAAGAGGTTTCCTGCATGGTTCCGAGAGAGAATACCATGGCTAGCTAGAGTGTCGAGGAGGTTGCGTAGGGAACGTGAACCAGCAATGTATGGTGATGCAGAAACGGGTTTACCGCCAGAAGAGCTCTATGATAGAGATGATGCAACGGAAGCACTTAGGTGGGCTGAAGAAGTTGCACAAACGGTATTGAAGCTTTATGAACAATTGGCTGGCGAGAAGCTAGGCTAAGGGAAGGGGTTGACCTATGTTCACAAGAAGTACATTTGTGCTTTTATCGTGTCTGACCTTTATACGTTGTGTTCCTGAAGTTGTCGTACTTCCAGGGGATGATCGTTATAAG
>JALTZQ010000152.1:4108-12445 GCA_027046105.1 Pyrodictiaceae archaeon | reverse complement strand
ACAGTGTATTAGGCGAGGAGAAAGCCAAGGACATGGTGAAGGAGATTGTTTGGCGTGAGACTCCGAGAGGAAAGCTCGACTTATTCGTAGCAATAGAGTTTAGGATGTGCTCTACAGCAAACTATGCCGACGTAGTACTGCCGGCGGCACACTGGTACGAGAAACACGATATAACATGTGGTGACCTACACACGTTCATACATCCATTCAACCCGGCTACAGACCCGTACTGGGAGGCAAGACACGAGTGGGACATCTTCAAGGATCTAGCGAGGAAGGTATCAGAGCTCGCGAGGAAACACCTACCAGAACCCGTTAGAGACCTCGTAGTACAACCATTCCTCCACGATACACCCCAGGAGCTCGCACAGCCAGAAGGCGATATTCTCGACTGGAAATATGGTGATGCTGAACCCATACCAGGACGGACACTACCAAACATGGTAGTCGTTGAGCGCGACTATACTAAGATCCATGACATGTTCGTTAAGCTTGGCCCAAGAGTGCGTGAAAGGTTTGGTGCTAAAGGCATCTTCTTCCCCCTAGGAGAACTCTATGACAAGCTAAAACAAGACCCACTCATCGGGGAGAAAGATGGGCTACCATCCCTAGAGACTCCCGTAGCGGCAGCTGAGGTCGTATTGAAACTAGCTCCAGAAACAAATGGCGAGGTCTCGTATAGGGCCTGGAGAGTATTGGAGGAGAAGACTGGTGTTAAGCTAACCGATATAGCTGAGAAGAATAGGCATGTAGAATACACGTTTAACGATATAACGGCTCAGCCAAGGAGAGTCATTGCATCGCCTATGTGGACTGGTGTAGAGGAGCCTGGTAAACCCTACTGCCCATACACGTTGAATGTTGAGAGGCTAGTGCCTTGGAGAACTCTGAGTGGCCGACAACACGTCTACATAGACCATGCAGTCTTTAGAGACTATGGTGAAGCCCTACCAACCTACAAGCCGCCAGTAGACCACCTCGCTGTCGGCGACGTTCCATCTAAGCTGCCGCCAGGCGCCAAGTTATTCAGGTACTCGACGCCACACCCCAAGTGGGGTATCCATAGCTCATTCCAGGATAATCTAAGGATGCTTCAGCTTTTCCGTGGAGGACCACACGTCTACATGAACCCTGAGGATGCTAAGGAGCTTGGCCTTAAAGACAATGACTGGGTCGAAATATGGAATGAGCATGGAGCTACAGTGTGTAGGGTTGTGACTAGTCCACGTGTACCGCGAGGCTTCATAATAGACTACCATGGCCGTGAGAGGCATGTGAATATGCCGGTTTCCGCAATAGCTCTTGAGGCAGGTAAGGGCCCAGTAGTTGGGGGCACTAACAACTCCCCAGCAAGGATACTCCCTCAGGTAACAGCTGTCGTGGGAGGTTATGCTCAGCTAAGCTACTTCCTCAACTACTATGGGCCAACACCATCTGAACGGGACATCATTGTTGCTGTTAGGAAGCTTCCAGTGGGGCCCGACAGGAAACCAGTCTATCCCAAACCAGGTTCACCCATCCACATAACATACCAAGTTGGTAGGAGGTGAGAAGGCATGGAGATCATTGCCCACATAGGTGTTGTGTTTAACCTAGACAAATGCCTGGGATGCAATACGTGTACAGTGGCATGCAAGAATGTATGGACTAATAGGCCTGGCGCTGAGTACATGTACTGGAACAATGTAGAGTCTAAGCCGGGTATAGGTTATCCGAAGCTCTGGGAGGATCAGGAACGGTACCGTGGTGGCTGGGAGCTAAGGAATGGGAAGCTACGGCTAAAGATAGGTGGAAGGCTAAAGGTGCTTGCCAATATTTTCTGGAACCCATGGCTACCCTCAATGAAGGACTACTGGGGTAGCACGGGCCCCTGGACATACACGTATGAGGATCTACATACTGAGCACCAGCTAGAAACACAGCCCGTAGCAAGACCAAAATCGATGATCACGGGTGAGGAGGAGGTTCAGCCAGACTGGGGTGTTAACTGGGAGGATGCTGCAGCAGGCATTGATGTCACGGGGCCCCAGGACCCCAACTTCCGGGGTATTAGTAGGGAGGAGATCGAAGCACTACTACAGTATCACCGGGTATTCTACTTCTATGTGCCAAGGATATGTAACCACTGTCTAAACCCAGCCTGTGTAGCTGCTTGCCCAGCTGGAGCCATATACAAGAGAGAAGAAGATGGCATAGTACTCATAGACCAGCATAAGTGTCGTGGCTGGAGATTCTGTGTCTCGGCATGTCCCTACAAGAAAGCCTACTATAACTGGAAGACTGGTAAGAGTGAGAAATGCATACTATGTTATCCAAGGATTGAGGCTGGCCAAGCACCAGTGTGTATGCACACCTGTGTTGGTAGGATAAGGTATGTGGGCGTCGTACTTGTTGATCTCGACAAGGTATATGATGCTGTGAGGGCTCCGGAGAAGGAGCTCGTAAAAGCGTATCGTGAAGTATTCCTCGACCCATTCGATGATAGGGTTGTAGAGGAGGCTAAGCGGAAAGGTATCCCGGAGCACGTGTTGAAGGCTGCAAGGAAGTCACCATTTTACTTCTTCGTGAAGAAGTGGGAGATTGCTCTTCCACTCCACCCAGAGTACCGGACACTACCAATGGTGTGGTACATACCCTCCCTAAGCCCCGTAGTAACGATTCTCGAAAAGGAGGGCTACGATTCACCCGGTGAATGGATCCCTAGGCTTGAGGAGATGAGAATACCAATCAAGTACTTGGCGAATATGCTTGCAGCAGGTAATGAGGAGGAGGTGAAGAAGGCTCTTCGAAAACTAATAGCTATCCGTGTCTATCGTAGGAGTTTACGTGTGGAGGGACAACCAGACACTCGTGTACTTGAGGAAGTAGGTTTAACTGTTGAAGATGCTGAGCACATGTATAAGCTCCTTAGCCTGGCTAGCTATGAGGATCGATTCGCGCTACCAACTACTAGAGTTGAAAGGGCTATTGAGCCGTACCTATTCCAGGGTGTAGCAGGCTTCACCGAGAAAAGAGTGAAGAGAGGGGTGACGTAAGTGGTTCCAGAACTGCATAGCCTCTACATGTGTGCATCGAGGCTACTACTAAACCCAGGACACATCGATGTAGACGAGCTTGAGTATTGTAAGCAAGTAGTACCCCTAACCAGCAGTCCTGGAGTTATTGGTGGAGTAGCTAAAGAGCTCGCCGAAGCATACAAGATGATAGTAGACGCTATTAGGACGAAACCCCTCGATATTGAGGAAGAATACATCAACTTATTCGAGTTAGCACCTAAGTGCCCCCTAAACATCACTCACTACATGGCGAAAGATGAGCGTGACCGTACTAACTACATGCTCCGCATTGCAGGCGTATACCAGAGAGCTGGGTTAAGACTCGTGGGCGAGCTCCCAGACCACCTTCCAGCGATCCTCGAATTCCTAGCACTAACTAGTGATACTAGGTTACGCTCCGAGCTATCACGTATTGTTTTACCTGGTCTTCGAGACCTACTCGAATGCCTACAAGACTTCAAACCCTATAGTCTCGTCGTCCAGGCTGCGTTAACCCTTCTTGAACATGAGGTGGGGTGAGGGGATGCTCGACTGGATAATATACATTGGACTACCATATGTCTCACTAACCCTCTTCATTGGAGGCTTAGCCTATAGGTGGCTTAGGCACCGGTTTGAGTGGAGTGCAGCATCTACACAGATCTTTGAGACGAGAATGTTGGGGCATGCATCGATACTACTACACTACTCCATACTATTCCTCCTAGCTGTACATATTATCGGAGCACTAAGCATCCTCTTACCAGACCCTGCAGTGGTAAAGCCAGTCTACGTGGCAGGCGCTGTTGCCGCTCTACTAGCCCTCTATGGAACCCTCGTGGCACTAGTAAGGAGGATGATTGTCCCAGAGGTTCGAGCCACAAGCAAGGCTGAAGACTACATAGTCCTCATACTGCTGGCAGTAATACTAGTACTCGGCCTATACCAGTACGTGGTAGTAGGTATTGGAGGCCTCTATCCGGTGTACGCTCAGTGGCTTGCTGGCCTAGTTACGGGTGAAGTAAATCTTGCAGCTCTACAGTTCATACCCTGGTGGGTTAAATTACATACAGCACTAGCACTAGTATTCATAGCGTATTGGCCGTTTACGAAACTAGCGGGCATGATATCATACCCGATAACGTACCTTACAAGACGCTATCAGATTATTAGGCGTGTTTGGAGGCAGTTCTAAGCGTGGCCAAACCAGTGTATTTCATCCTATTAGCCATAGTTTTCGTCCTAGCTGCATCACTTCTCCCAACCAGCTACTCGTACAACGAGCTAGTCCTGGATAAGGGAGAGATAGCGGCTGATGAGGCTTTCCAAATCCACGTAGTAGGATCCGAGGCAGCCTATGGTGCTATTCTCAAGATTGAAGTCAATTGCATGGATACAAGTAATTTAACAATAACCGTTGCTGTTGGGGATCGGATCAAAAGTAGTAGATGCATGCATGGAGAGAGTATAAGCATGGAGATCCAGCTACATGGAGACGATGTAGGTAAGCCCATAATACTGAATATAGTAGGGCATGGGAAGGCAGAGTATGTGGCATTGCTTCAATACCGTACACCTACACCATCACCTACAAAAACAACACTATTTACGATAGCAATCTTACTAGCGATCATAGCTGCATGGATGAGTGTGCGGCGGGGCTGGAAACCTGAACTCTAACACCGTTAAGGGACTAGGATTGTTCCTCTATGCTTCCATAAAGGATTGCCATGGGTCAAGTATATATTTGTCACAGTACATCCACTCTATTCATGGTTGTTTATGTCTTGCATGTAGTACCGTATGTTCTCCAGAGAGCGGCTCTACTCTTCCCAAAAAGAGCCGTAAAGGGTCCCGATACGGTTGTCTCCTATGCTGAGATGTGGGTTCGAGTAAGGAAGGCTGCTAGCTTCCTAGAGTCGATTGGCGTGGGGAAGGGTAGCATTATTGCTGTTGCTGATTGGAATACCGTGCGCTTCATGGAGCTCCATTATGCTGCAGGCATACTTGGTGCAATCATATATCCGGTCAATATCCGTTTGCCTCCACAACACATAGAGTATACACTTAAGCGCGCTGAAGCAGAATACTTGCTTGTGTCAAAGGAGTTTCAAGAGCTTGTCAAACTATCTGGTGCTAAGGCTGTAAGTATAGATGATTATGAGGACAAAATAGCTAAGCAGGAACCTCTAGACGAAATCCGGGCTAAACCAAATGATCCCTACTCAATACTCTTTACCTCAGGAACCACGGGACTACCTAAACCAGTTATGTATACGCATGAGAAAGTTCTCATGGGTGCCCTAAGTATAGCTCATCAGCTAGCCCTTTACGATACACCAGCAAAGCTTACCAGTAGCGACGTAATGCATCCATTGATACCTATGTTCCATTTGTGGGCTTGGGGCACGATATTCATAGCACCGTATATAGGCGCTAAGCTTGTACTCGGGGGCCGTTTTGACCCAACAATAACAGCCGAAATCATTGAAAAAGAGAAGGTTACGTGGATAAATGCTGTGCCTACAATGATAGCAATGCTTCTAGCTACTGGGAGGCGGTTTGACGGCCTCAAGGTTCTCGTGGGAGGCTCGCCTCTAACCACGAGTCTCGCAAGGAAGATGAAAGAGGCTGGTATGAGGTTCTCGGTGATCTACGGTGCTACCGACATGTTGGCAACATCTATCTCGATATTAACGGATCATACTAGTGAGGAAATGTTACGTGAAGTGACACACCCAGTACCCTTTGTTGAGGTAAAGATAGTGAAAATGGATGGCTCCATAGCGAAACCAGGCGAAATGGGTGAAATCTGGGTAAAAGCACCATGGCTTCCCGGTGGCTACTACAAGGATCCAGAAAAGACTAAAGAGTCGTATACCAGTGATGGCTGGTTCAAGACTGGGGATATAGGAGTACTGACTGAGGATGGTGGCCTCAAGGTTCTTGATAGGGTTAAAGATGCTATAAAGAGTGGTGGCGAGTGGATACCAAGTAGTATACTCGAGTCCATTATAAGTGAAGTTCCAGGCGTAGAGCTCGTTGCTGTCATACCAATGCCCGATGAAAAATGGGGAGAAAGGCCACTTGCAGTTGTCAAAGGTAATGTTAGCGAGGAGGTGATTAGAGATTATCTTGAGAAAGCAGTAAGAGAGGGAAGAATTGTCAAGTGGTGGATTCCCGACAAAATAGTATTTGTAGATGAAATACCATTAACAAGTACAGGCAAGATTAATAAGCTTGAGCTAAAACGTAGATTAGGAGTATGAAGAGTATGGGTTTTTATCTAGAGGTACTTTTCTAGCTTTCTCATCCAAGCCACCGTTATAGTGAGTCGAGGGTCATAATATGCCCCTCTCTGGGCTTGAAGCTGTTAGTTTAGCTTACGGGCTCAACCATTACAGTATCGATAAACCCTATCAAGCTTTACTAAAGATGTTCTCTAGAGAGGTTATGGACTTTAGTGATTTGGGTGAGTTTGCTGGTAGAGAAGTTTATGAGGCTGCATATCGTGTTGACCGGTTTAGCCAGCCATACCTCTTCTCATGGGGAGTTAACGGTAAGAGGGCCGATAGTGTATGGCTCGACCCGTTCGAGAGACTGGTACTCGAGAAGCTTGTGAAGGACTACGGTGTCAACAAGTTCCCCTTTGAGGGTAGACCCTGGCACCTACACTACACGGGTATATACCTTGTTGGTGATCCTGGGCTCTCCTGTATATTGACGATAACTATCCAGACTGGCTATGCGCTTTACAAGTATGGTGAGGGTGGGGTTAGGGAGTGGTACCGTAACCTTGTAGGGTTAAAGGAGCCTCTCATGTGGGGTGCCACGTGGTTTACTGAGGTTCAAGGCGGTAGTGATCTAGGTGCTAATACTACAAGGGCAGAACCTAGTAATGACGGGATCTATAGGCTCTATGGCTACAAGTATTTTGCGAGTGGTGCTGGTATAGCTGATGTTGCTCTTGTTACTGCAAGGCTTCCTGGCAGTAGGCCTGGAGCTAAGGGGTTAAGCCTCTTCGTTCTCCCGAGGCTCCGGAGAGATGGGAGACTAAACTATCATGTTAGGAGGCTTAAGTGGAAGAGTGGCACTATTGCTGTACCTACTGGTGAAGTAGAGTTAGAGGCTAGTGAGGCCTATCTACTCGGGGAGCCAGAGGAGGGTATCTACTATACCCTAGAGGATCTAATGGTATCCAGGATAGCGAACTCGATAGGAGCCCTAGGTATTGCACGGAAAGCCTACCTAGAAGCCTATGGCTACACCAGTATACGCCGCGCGTTTGGCAAGTTATTGAAGGAGCATACCTTGGTGCTCCGAGACCTAGTAGAAGCGGAAGTAGAGCTAGAAGCAATGCTAGCACTTACACTCTACACTATAAGCCTCTTTGACAAAGCTTGGCACTCCAAGCCACCCTACGATGAAACATACCACTACGCTAGGCTCATGACACATATAGCCAAAAACCTTACCGCTGAGACAGCATCAAGAATAACCATGGCCTCCATGGAGCTCCTTGGGGGCATAGGGTTCCTCCACGAATTCCCCCTAGAGAGATGGCATAGGGAAGCACTCATAACACCAATATGGGAGGGCACCAGCAATATACAGGCACTAGACATGCTAGAAGCAATGTACAAGAAGCAAGCCCACAAGCCATTCCTAGAAGCAATGAGGGAACTAGCAACAACAGCCGAAGACCATAAACTAGCAGAGGAGGCACTAGCACAGGCAGAGAAGGCAATCAAAAAGATTGCAGATAATCCATCAATAGCTGAATTCCACGCCAAGGATACGCTAAGAACTCTTGGCTACACAGCTGCAACACTACTACTCCTAGAAGCAGCAAGAGTCACAAGAGATAATGGATTCTACATAGCAGCAAAGATATTCTACCAACTAAAGACCAAGGGCACCATAGACCCACTAGACAAGAGGGAAGCCATGGAGATAGCAAGCCTAAGAGGTACCCTCGAGGAGATAGACTGGGAGAGAAAGGCAGCAAATGCCGCACCCGGAATATAGGTGAAGCTAACCCTCTACACCTAATCCTTGATAAGCAATGGGATCTTGTTGCATTACATGCGTTTGAAAAGCTTGAGTGCCTCCTTATACGCATGGAGCATCATGGTTATATCGTGTGCTAGTGATATGAAGTTAAACCCCATCTTTGCCTTTTCAAGAGCATCTTGCGGAGACCTTGTCATTATCCCTGCTATCTTCTTTCTGCTTAGTGCTGCGTCAAGTATTCTCTCAAGAGCTCTCTTGTACTCGGGGTGGTCAAACTTTCTAAAGATTC
>JALTZQ010000152.1:0-4098 GCA_027046105.1 Pyrodictiaceae archaeon | reverse complement strand
CTGATAGGTCGTTGGGGCCTACGAAGACACCGTCTATGCCTTCAACGTTGAGTATCTCGTCGAGGTTCTCAAGGGCTTCACGGGTCTCCACTTGCACTAGTACAAGCATCTTCTCGTCCGCTTCTCTAAAATATTTTTCAGCACTATAGAACCCGTACATGATGGCTCTTCTAGGCCCTACACCCCTTATCCCCTTTGGCGGATAGCGTGTAGCAGCAACTGCTAACTTGGCATCCTCTACGCTTCTAATGAGCGGGTATATGATCCCTTGGAAGCCAAGGTCTAGGACACGTTTAACATAAACGGGGTCAATCCAGGGAACACGCACTATAGGAACCACCTGGGAGCCCCTGAGCGCGATTAGAAGGAACTCTACTGCTTGAATATCCAAGGGCGCATGCTCCATGTCTATAACAACCCAGTCTAAAGGCAGTAACGATATAGCTTCAGCTACCTCAGGATGGCCTATAGTTAGCCATGTCCCAAGCGTAACTTCGCCCCTTCTAGCCTTCTCACGTATTAGATCGGTTTGAAATAAGCTAATCTTGTGCAGCATACATCACCATTGTTCATCAACGAGTGTTGTGTACTATAATGTTTTATGACCGTGATAAGTTAGACAGTATACTTCTAATACATTGCTGGAAGCCGGGTTACACTATTTGACAAGTTCCATGAGCTGATACTAATAATATATTTCCTGGCTCGTGTCTCTACTGGTAATGTTGATAGGACGAATCAATCTCACTATTTATTCACGAAGGGTTTTGTGGGAGAGCATTCCTAGCATGGAACTTTTAAGATACTTCGTGGCATCTATAAAACGTAGGGAGACTTGGTGTTAGGTAGATTTAGATGGATTAGGTCTCAAGAAAAACTTCATACTACTTTCACAGCCTAGCCCGAACAGTCTAATAGGGCTTATCAAGAGGTGATGCATCTTGAGTTTTCTTCATGTACTAGATTATTCAGCCCTTGATCTGACCTCGAGATCTATATCCATAACCCTTCCACGGGAAATGGTCTTTGAAGTTGGAGGTGTAGGTAGGCTTCACGAGCTTCTCGCCAAACTAGGAATTGCAGAGAAATCAAAAGTTTTAGGTGTAATCGACCCTGTTCTCCTTGACAAATCACACCTAATTAATGCGCTCAACACATTAAGAAAAGCTGGCTATGATCTTGAGCTTTTTACGAAAATCGAGTATGAGCCTAGCATCGATGTTGCGCGTGAGGTTATCAGCGTTGCCCGAGAAGTTGAGCCAGCCGCCGTGATAGGTATTGGAGGAGGATCAACACTTGACCTAGCTAAATTAGCATCAATTGCCCTCCATAACCCAGGCGATATCGAGGACCTGGTAGGCAGTGAGAAGCTTAGGCCACGCCAGCTTGTGCTTGTACTTGCGCCTTCAACTGCTGGAACGGGTTCAGAGGTTACACGGTACTCAGTATTAACTCGAGGGACAAGCAAGGTTAGTGTTGTTAGTAGGTGGCTTTTACCAGACGTTGCCCTCGTAGATCCTATATTGACCTATACTATGCCACCCCGAGTAACAGCAGGCACTGGTCTCGATGCTGCTAGTCATGCTATTGAAGCCATTATATCAACTGATTCTAATCCATTTACTGACGTTCTAGCATATCAAGCAATGAAGTGGATCTATAGGTATTTACCAAGAGCTTACTTTAGAGGTGATGCAGAGGCAAGGTACTTCATGTCGTTGGCCGCGACTTATGGAGGAATAGCCTTAAACGTTGCAAGGGTTGTACTAGGCCATAGTATCGCACAAACATTTGGTCCAGCCCTACGCATACATCACGGTCTTGCTTGTGGGATAACACTGCCATACATAATGGAGTTCTACTTGCCAGTAGTAAAGGAGAAATTCGCCATCCTTGCAAGCTACATGGGTGTCGATGAGAGAGCTGAGACTATTGAAGAGAAGGCAGTGTCCGCTATTGTAGCTATATGGAGGTTGGTAGAGACTCTAGAGATACCCCTCTCTCTCAAAGAGCTAGGTGTTTCGCATGCAGAACTTGAAAAGCTTGCCGAGAGGACAGTAAGGGAATGGCCTAGACCAAATAGCCCAATAGAGCTCACTAAGGATAGGGTGCTTGAGATCTACAAGGCCATGTATGAAGGTAGATTGCGGAGAATTAGGGTTAAGTGACTAAGGGTGTCATAGTCTATGGCCATTTGTGTAAATCACATCGAGCTCTCCAAGTTTGCTAGGACTGTCTTGATAGCTACTGGTCTTAGTGTAGAACATGCGAACATTGTTGCAGACCACCTTGTAACAGCAAACCTTAGAGGTATCGACTCACATGGTGTAATGAGGCTTCCAGCATATATTGATGCTATCGAGAAGAGAATCATCAATCCTAGGCCTCACGTTAAAGTAGTTAAGGAGGGTGAAGGTTTCGCACTTGTTGATGGTGATAGGGGACTTGGCCATATAGCAACGTATCAAGCTACCCAGATTGCAGCTATAAAGGCAAAGAAGATGGGGGTAGCCATTGCTGCTACACGGAATCACTGGCATTCTGGCATGTTAGCATACTACATCATGAAGCTTGTCTCGAACGGATTTGTGGGCATCATTATGGCCAATAGTTCGCCACGAATGAGCCTGCCTGGTTTTCGTTCAGCAATCGTTGGCACAAACCCTATCGCAATAGGGGTGCCTGGACCCGAATTTCCGATAATATTCGATGCAGCAATGAGTGTCGTAGCTTTTGGCAAAATAGTTGAAGCAGCGAAAAAGGGTATGCCGATACCACCTGGTTGGGCCCTAGACAGCGAGGGTAAGGTGACAACTGATCCCCGAAAAGCCAGATATGTTCTCCCTATAGGTGGATACAAAGGGCTTGGAATAGCGGTAATGATAGACATATTATGTAGTATGCTTGCTGGTGCAAGATATGGGCTCCAGATGGAGCCAAGTCTTTACTCTCAGGGTGGAACAATAGTTATCGCTATAAACATTGATGCATTTAGGCCACTTCGATTCTTTGTCGAAGAACTAGCGGAATACATTTCGAAGATAAAAAGCATTCAAGGCGAGTATGAGCTTCTCTTACCAGGTGAACCCGAGTATAAGACATATATCACTAGAGCGAGCCAAGGCATACCAATCCCCGAGGCCATATATAGCGAGCTAAAGAAGCTAGCATTGAAGTATGGTGTAGAGATGGTGTCTGGAAAGACTTGCTAGCATTCGGGCATAGCACGTATACACATACTAAGTAGAGTACAATATGATTACTCCAACGTGGGGTGTCTTAGTCCCTTGGTTAAGGGTATTGCAGGGAAAATAGCAGTTATCGATCTCTCTCAGGAGAAGGTCTCAACAATTCCGACATCCAAGGAGTATTTGCACAAATTTGTGGGTGGCATTGGCTATGCTGCATGGTTGCTCTATAGGCTGATTAGTGAGCATGTCAGTAAGGAGGGTAGACCTCCAGCCCCCTTTTCGCCACAAAACCCGCTCATAGTCATGACGGGGCCTATGACGGGGCTGGCAGCGTTTAGCTATAAACTGGCTTTTGTGGCAAGATCGCCACTAACAAGGCTCCTTGGCAAATCCATTGCATCGGGGACAATCGCGGCTGAGTTAAAGCGTGTTGGATTTGACGGCATCTTGGTAACTGGACAGGCCGAAAAACCCTCCTATATCATCATTAGTGAAGATGATGTGGAGATAAAGCCAGCCAATCATCTATGGGGGTTAACGACTTCTGAAACATTCCGTGTTCTTGAGAAAGAAGAGGGTAATAACATTACAGCTTTTGCTATTGGGCCCGCTGGAGAAAAACTTGTACGTATTGCATCTATAGTGACAAGTGATCGTAGGATAGCTGGTAGAACCGGTATAGGGGCTGTAATGGGCTCAAAGAAGTTGAAAGCAATAGTGGTTAGGCGCGGTTCGAGATCGAGACAGGTAGAAGTGCACGATTCTGAGACGCTAAGGAAGGTTAATGTGGAATGGGTGAAAAAGGTAACTATGTCACCGCGCGCACGGGGATTACGTGAATACGGAACATCGGGTGGAGTTATAGTCTTTAACAAGACGGGTAATCTTCCAATAAAACACTGGACTC
>JALTZQ010000151.1 GCA_027046105.1 Pyrodictiaceae archaeon | reverse complement strand
GACTAGCAGTGCGTAGGCGTCTGGTGGTGGGCCCTCTACCACGTCCTGCCTTAGCCACTCGTTGACAGCTGCGTCGGCAATCTCCTCGACGGCTTCGAGGAACTCCTCAGACTCGGGCTCAACATCCACTACTACGCTGCTAAGGTCTCGGACTTTCTCGGGGGCGCTCCTAAGCGCCTCCCTCACCCTCTCCAACTTGGCCCTGAGACTAGTCTTCCCCAGCCTATAGCTGAAAAGATCGATGCCCAACCAGTAGCCCCACGATACGTGGAGGATGACCGCCTTCTTCCAGTCAGCTACCAGACTACCCCGACTATGCCATCCCATCATCTGTGGACGAGCTCAACTACTACATATACACCGTGATCGGCAATGCTAGTATTAGCTATAGTGGTGTACCAGGAGTATTCACTCTAAGCGACACCACTGACAACCAGACAACAGTCATTCTATTGAACCCCGCATTCGCATACCTCATCGAGGGTTTGGGGGCTAGTGCTGGACTAGCATATGTGAACGGCACCGTGGCTGTCGCCTTCGACTTGGCCCAGGGCCCCGTCGAGATCATCAGCTACGAGGTGTTCACGAAGACAAACAAGACTACAAGCGACGCCCCCTACCCAGCCATAGTGATACTGGATGGCCAGCAAGCAACGGTCAAGATCATCGCCGAGCTAAAGCCTTCCTTCTACTTCACACTTCGTAGTTGGGGTAAACTCCTTATTTGTCTAAAAAGGATTACTAGACAGATTTCTGTTCTTTCTTTTCTTTTTCGATGCGTAGTGTTAGGCCTAGTTCCTTTCTGCGAAGGGCTGTACGTGCTAGTTCTCTTATTACATCATTTTTGCATATTACTCCAGCTACTCTACCATCTGGCGTAGCTACTGGTATACCGTCTACGTTGTGTTTTTTCATCATCTCGATTGCCTTGACAAGGTCGTCCGTTGACAGTATGGTCTCTTGTAGCGGTACTGTAGCATCTATTGCTAGTAATGGTGTAACCTTCACGTATCTGCCACGGCGTGCTGCGCCTCTTACGAGTTTTCTTACCCATACAAGTCTTCTACTCCTTACTCCTATAACTGAGTCCTCGAACGCAACGAATGGTAGACGGTTGGCTGATACAACACCTACTATCTTGGAGCCATCATATACTGTTAGGGCGTCCAGGTAGAATGTCTGCATCTTCTTGACTACGTGGTGTAGGCTATGGTGTGGATGGACAATGCCTACTCTACCAGGTGTCATTGCGTTTTCTACTTTTGCTCTACCAGTCTCAGTACGCGCGTATGCGTCTACTAGGTCATCCTTGGTTACGAAGCCTATGGGACTCCCTTTCTCGTCAACCACTATAGCTATTTCTGCTCTATCTTCAACCATTCTAAGGGCTACTTCTTCTAAACTTGCATCCGCTGGTACACGTGGCAGATTAGTCTCCATAACATAATCAATGAAGTAGCGGTCACGAACACGTCTACGCCATATTGGGCCCTTAAGACCTATAGCTCTAAGCATACTCCACTTTGTAACTGCGCCAACAATTTCACCACGTTCATCAACCACTAGAAGGTAGTTTGTACGACGTCTTAGCATCTCCCTTCTTGCATGCTCCACTGTATCATTTACTGTTATTGCTGGTAGTTCGGGCCTAGCTATATCAGCAACGCGTAGTCCAACGAGCTCTTCTAGTGGCGGCTTACTAGTGACCACCTGCTGTAGTAGCATTGTTGTTGAGGTATAGGTTACTCTCTCCTCTCTCGTAACCTCGATAGGTAGTGGTATCTTTACTGGTATCCTTACCCTACCAGGCTTTGCACCCTCAAGGTATGCTCTTACAACATCATATATTGTTACAACACCAACTAGACTACCCTTTTCCGGGTCGATCACAGGCAGTATTGTAAATTCATTCTCAGCCATAACCTTAGCTACATACTGGACTGGTGTGTCAGCTGTAGCAACCGGGACACCTCTCAACATTATTCGGCGAACCTTAGCAACAGTTTTTAGCCCACGTTCACTTTCGCGGTGGAAGAACCACCTAGATGTCTCGACTAAGTCGCGCTGAGTGATTATGCCTACGGGGACTCTGTCATCATGGCTTTTAACAACGACCTTCCCTAGTATACCACGGTATACAAAATCGCTCCAAACCCTTGTTATCTCCTCATCTTCTATCGTAACGTACTTGTCGAGATTATCTGTGGTCATTATTTCAGCAACCGTCTCAGCAATAGCCTCATATCCCATATTAAGTAGGCCCTTTAGTACATCAGAAGCCGATACAACACCGACAACAACCTCTTCATCTACTGAGCGGAGGAGAGGAACTGCATAGACCCTTTCTTCCTCCATACGCTTAACGACGTCCTCGACCTCATCACTAGCATAGGCTACTGGATGAGACAAAGCAATATCCTTCGCATGCAAATTAGAGTAATGACTCGTTATCTGTATAACCTCTCTCCAAGTCACGTAACCCTGGTACTTCATTGAACGCTCATCATCAACCACAACCGCTATACTCTCCTCACGATCACGAAGCAACGCTCTCACAGTAGTTGCCGGAGTACCTGGCAACACGATAACACTGGGTTTCCTGGAGAACTCCCACACCTTTACCAAAAATCCTCCCCAAGACAATATAGCAAACCATACACTACCAAACTATAACCTTTTACACCACAAGAGCAGGTCAACTCAAAACCAATAAAGCTATAAGTTAAAGCCTAGAGGGAATCCTCAGTAACTGCACGGGAGAGACGCTGCCGCGGTAGTATAGCCCGGCCAAGTATGCGGGCCTTTCAAGCCCGTGACCCGGGTTCAAATCCCGGCCGCGGCACCATCTTTCTCACTCGGTGTCCCTTGAACTCACAGTATAGTGTCTGAAAACGTTTTTATTTCCTAGAGCCATTGATCCTTGCTTACGGATATGGATTGAGGTGTATACACCTTGTTTGCAAAACACCCATTAGATCCCAGAAAGCAAAGTCTAGACAAGAACGACTTAGCAGATGCTCTGCGAACGGCAATAATTGCTGAGCTTGATGCAGTAAGTTTCTATCTACAAATAGCTAGAAGTGCCAATGATGAAAAGGTGCGCCGCGTTTTCGAGGATGTCGCAAGAGAGGAGAAGACTCACGTCGGCGAATTTCTTGCACTCTTAAAGGAGCTTGACCCTGAGCAAGCTAGGGAACTGGAGAAGGGCATGGCGGAAGTCCAAGAGATTACCGGGAATCAAATCAGCGGTTCAAACACCAACAATAATAGTGCAAGGGAGGAAAGCGTCAATAGTGGCTACCCTGGATTCGAATCAGCCGTGTCTACAGTTTTTCAAAAGGCTGCTGAGAAGGCTAGAATTCTACGCAAGATACTACCCGTGACTAAGGTCGGTCCAGGTGTAGACTATGTTGTAGCTAGTGTTTATGGTGGAAACGATACTGTCTCGGTGGCCAAGGAGAATTTGATTAGTCTTCACGAGGTCTCGGTTGAGTTCCTTCTACCCCCACGACTTCTCGAACGTTCAAAACGTATTGAAGGAAGGCTTGATGAATCGTTAATTGCCCATGCTGCACGCCAACTTGTTTTAAGGGAGGAAACTGTACTCGTTAATACACTATTGCAAGCAACAGACACGTTGAAGGCAAGGATGGGAGAGTGGAGTAGGGCTGGAGAAGCTGTAGAAGATGTTGCAAGGACTATTACAATGCTGGAACGTTATGGTGTTACTGGCCCCTTTATTCTACTCTTATCTCCTACACGATATACGAGGCTACTTATGGTTAGTGAGCAAACGGGCCTAACCGATCTAGCACGGTTAGAGAAAATAGTTAAGGTCGTACGTCATCCCTTATTAGATGACAAGGTAGCAATTATTGTACCCTCTGATAGCTCTATAGCTGATATTGTAGTAGGAGTTGATACTCGCGTCGATTACATAGGGTTAGAGGCTGAAGGTCATAGGTTCCGCGTATGGGAGACGATTACCCTTCGCGTAAAATGCCCCAACTGTATAGCTATTCTTAAGCAAGAAGGGTGATATAGCTCTAGTTTAATTTAAGTTCTACAATAGTTTTTACACTTACTTCTTCTCGCTCCTCAGCCACTTGATCAATGCCTCTACAAGTCTTTGATGATCTTGTTCATCATGCATTACGGCTTCAAGTAAAGGTTTATAAATTTCCCTAAGACGGGGATCTAGCGCAGCTAGTATTGGCTGCACAGCCAATTCCATAAAGTACTCAGCATCAGCACTACTCTCAATAATACCTAGCATTCTTAGGCCACTCACTAACTGATCAATGGTAGGGCTATTATCCAATAATTTCTCAAACTCTTCTAGAGCCACTATTATGTTCTCTCTACTCTCACGTCTACACATGGGCTTCTTTTCATGGAACAACGAGTTAAAGAGATTCTCATATATGGTTGAATGTATGCTACTTTCAACAGATATCATTCGAGCAGCCACATCTAAGGGTGATGGTAGGAGCTTTGTTAGTTTACCATAGACCCTGCTAGCCATTTTCTCAATAAGTATTGCACATGATAAAAGTTCAAACAAGTCATCAATAGTTGGAGAAGGTACACTTTCCTTTCCGGCGACTTGACTGCTCTCCGAGTACTTAACGCCAAGGAGTGAAAGAAGTTCTCTGTCACGTCCCTCATTGATAAGTCTCTCTACATCAGCACTACTTATATGAGACCCTGCTACTCCCACAAGTGGATCAACAACAAGAGTCTTCACTACACGCTCATTACCAGCATAGATACTCTTCACCAACCTGCTGGCTATACTTGGTGCAGAGAGGAGCAACTCCACGTAGTCAACACCATAACCTCGCTTAGCTAAGGAGTTCAATAAGGCTAGTAGACCTGGCCCTTTAGACCGCAAATAATCTTGAAGAATACTTCTCAGAACAGTTCTCCTATCTTTTCTATCAGACACCACGTCACACCATGAAGTCCACTAGTTTATCTCCATAAATATAGGCTTGATAATCATGTGAGAATTACGTGAGACCCAGAAAGTATTTAAGGATATAGCCAGAGGGTCTATCAATGTAAGCATAACACAGTTATCCCACAACAAACACTAGCGGATCATGAGAGAGTTTTATTACCCCCGAATAGAGGGTAATGATCCCGTGTTGTAAAGTTGTTCGAAAATAGAACGGAGAAAGAATCTTGATAAACTATCCTCGGGTAGAAGGTATTGACATGCTATAACGGTTATCTCTCAACACTATTAAAAAAGTACTGCAATGCACAACCAATACAAGAAGCTTATAGAGTATACTTAATCATTGAAGGTGATTGCAGTATTGTTGAGGAACTATCTAAACAATTGTGCTCAAAAGACCCTATTGACTCTTTAAGAACTCTTGCACCCTATGTTAGAGAATGTTGTTTTAATATAAATGGCTATATGGCATGGGGTCAAGCACTTCTCAACGTTTCTGGAAAAACACTCTCGATAAGTGTAAGAGTTGAATTGTCACCTTTCACAACATTAATGGCTTCCACTATAAAGCCCTTGCTAAGCAGATACTGTAGACAATGCACAGATAACACATTAAGGTAATGCTGAAGCAGTAAACTCATAGAGGTTTCAAAGCCCACGTGTTTTTAAGGACTCAACGAACCCACCAAGCCAAAACAATACGCTACTAGTAGCGAACTTAATAAGGCATGAGTAATCAGTTGTCACAGCCGTGTACTAGGAAGGTCTTTACCATCTACATCAAGTGGCTCCATGTTAATATTCTTTTAAGTGGTTTAGCTCTTTACAATCATTTTTCTTATCCAGATTCCATCTTGTCCAAACTAGTTTCCACCTCCCTTAGCCATTATGGAGACAGACTTATACCCCACATTAGGCCCATAGGCTGCAGTTCCCGCTCTCTGAGCTTATTCTCAAAAACACTTTTCTATTCAAAAAGCTAGTCGTAAAAATAAGTGTTAACCTATGCCGTTTAAGTAGTTGGATGTTGGTAAGACACCAAGATCGTGGTGGGCCCGCGGGGATTTGAACCCCGGACCTCCGCCGTGTCAGGGCGGCGTCCTAACCAGGCTAGACGACGGGCCCATCCATGTGTTTTAGGCTAGTGCTTTTATCGTGAGGGCTGATAAGTGTTTTGCCCATAATTCATTGTGTGGTGCCAAGGGATTCAATTATTAGCTTCTTTATAGTCTCGACTGTTTTCGGTCCAAGTGGTTCTCCATAGACTTTCATCGTGAGCTTACAGTAGCCGCAGGTCTCTCCTGCTGAGGGCATTCCACAGATTTTACACTTCTTCGGCTCCTCCCTAGGTTCATCAATGTTTCTTACATATCTTCTTAGGAACGATATTTTTAGGCCGGGATGCTCCTCTTCAAGCTTGTTCATTAACTCCTTAATCCTATCTTCTATGCTTGCCCTAGGTCTATGTGGGCATTCTTCATGTAGAAATGGTGTTCCCGTTACTATTGCGTATAATAGTGTCTCTTTTTCGTAAACCTCGTAGAGAGGTCTTAGTCTCCCAGCTGCAGTGGATGTCGGTCTAGTTACAGGCAACCATTTAGCCATCTGAAGCATGTCCTGGGCCATGAACGACTTGAATATATATGCTATTGCGTCATCTGCATTGTGGCCCGTAGCTATGTAGGATGCACCTAGTTCACGTGCAACCACGTTCATCACGTATCTCTTTACGAGCCCACACACACTACATGTAGGCCTCTTCGCCTTCTTAGCGAATTCGGGAATACCATCACCCTTTAGGAAGAGCCTGACATCAGCCACTATCAATGGTACACCTACTCTAGCCGCATGCTCCTTTACAACATGTAGTAGCTTCTCTGAATACTCGCCTAGACCTAGGTATATGTGCAGAGCAAACAGTTCTAGCCCATGGCGGCGAGAAATCTTAGACATTGCATCTAGTAAGGTTGCACTATCCTTTCCACCAGAGACAGCCAAAAGAATCCTTGTACTTCTTTGTATTCTTGCTCGACGTAGTATCGACTCTATTTTTGATAGAACATGCTCCTGAAAATGTCTAATGCATAGGGTTTTCCCAGTACTCCTCTGATAAACCACTGCTGGCTGGCCACAAACACTACATCTAGCCACCACTAACCGCTCGAATGACCGTGACCTCCTCATCACCACTTATCTCCTCCCAGTCAAGAAGAGGTCTTCCATTTTTTACCACTACCGCTGATTCTACACTAAGTCCAAGCCTACGCAAAAGTTCCTCTACACGTATACGTTCTACATCTATGCTAACTACACGATTTTCTGGAAGTAGTCTAACCCTTACCAAGACTCGAAGCCACCTCTCCCACAAGCGATGGTGGTATGGGCTTATGCTCTTGTACACGTTCATCTATCTTACTTAGTATTCGTATAGCTTCGTTAGCAACCATTATCGCTTCTCTAACACCTGCTCCTGGCACAAATACATCCCTTACGCGGTTAGCTATTGCTGCACACACGCACCCCACACGAGCACCATAGATTTGTGATATAGTGAATATCGTTGCTGCCTCCATTTCAAAGCACAAGACACGCATGGCAGCAAGTTCGTTGAGCCTTCTCTCAACACCACTCCACATATACCCATTATAGCCTGGCCGAGACTGACCAAGATAGAACGTTGAGGTAGAAGCAACTATACCAACATGGTACCTTACTCTAAGCCTTTCGGCAGCTTCAATTAGAGCCATGAGTACTTCTGGTGACGCTACTGCAGGGTATTCTAGGGGGGCATAGTCTGTGCTTGCACCATCATACCTTACCGCAGCAATCGCGATAACTAGATCCCCTGGTTCAATCACACCTTGTAAAGCACCACACGTGCCAACACGTATGAATGTATCTGAGCCTATAGCTAGTAGCTCCTCAATAGCTATTGATGCACTAGAACCACCAATACCAGTACTGACCGCACCAACACTTGTACCACGATAGATTCCACGAACACTGCGAAACTCACGGTGAAATGCTAGCTCCTCGTACGAATCCCACGTCTTCACTATTTCATCTATTCTACCAGGATCTCCCGGCAATAGAACATAACGGGGCATTGAGCCCTTAGGCAAGTTGAGATGGTAGACTCTTCCCTTAATTACAGGTTTTTTAGCAGAGGACAAGGGTATCTAACCCATAATCGAAACATCATCTCTCATAGAGTAATATTAACCATTCCCCACTGCATAATGGGCTTTTAGTTTCCCAGAGCATCCTGCCCCAGACGATTCTACTCGGGAGACCCTTTGGTTAGGATTATCGGAGTGTGAAGGATAAGTGACAACTAGTAAGCCATTACTATCAATAGTTGTACCAACATACAATGAGCGGGACAACCTACCACTACTACTTGAGCGTATAAGGGAAGCTCTTACAGAGATAAGTTACGAGGTCATAATCGTTGATGATGATAGTCCAGATGGGACATGGCGTTTAGCAGAAGAGCTTGCCAAGACGCGATATCCTTGGCTACGTGTTGTACGGCGTAAAGGCGAAAGAGGATTAGCAACAGCTGTCTTACGTGGTTTTCGCGAGGCACGAGGAGAGTACGTAGCAGTAATGGATGCTGATCTACAACATCCGCCCGAAACTCTTTTGGAGATGGTCAAAAATGCTGTGGAGAAAGCCGCTGATGTTGTTATTGCATCACGGTATGTAAGTGGTGGAGGAGTTGAAGGCTGGAGTAAAGCTCGTCTATTGGTATCCAGAACTGCTGGTTTACTAGCCTACTTACTTTTACCCGAAGCGAGAGCCACTACAGATCCTATGAGCGGCTTCTTCCTTGTCCGTAGAGGACTGCTCAATAACTGCATTACCAGCCTTAGACCACGTGGATATAAAATATTACTTGAGATCTTGGTGAAGTGCAAACCGGCAAAGGTAATTGATGTGCCCTACGTATTCCGCCGCAGAGTATTTGGTAAAAGTAAGCTAGGATTCAAGACAATAATTGACTACCTTATACACGTACTAGAGCTCAATAATTATCGCATTGTCAAAAACATGGTTGTGGGTAGCTCCGGCATACTAGTTCTCTACACTGTCAACAAGATCCTATCCTTGCTCGGTATACCGAAGACACTAAGTTATGCAGTAGCCATAGAAACATCAATACTTAGCAATTTCACGTTCAATAATCTATGGACATTTCGTGGAAGAACATTAAAACCATTACATCGTAGACTACTTGAGTATCACGTAGCAGTAGCCATCGGCGCACTTGTGAACTATAGTGTGTACCAGCTTCTCCATGTTCTATTAGGTATAGAAGAGCTTTTATCAATAATCACTGGCGTGGGACTAGGCTTCTTAGCAAACTACACATTATCAGAACACATTGTTTGGAAGACAATGAAGCATAAACCTAAACAATCTAAAACATAGTTGCCAGAAAAGCGTCTTCCTTGGGGAGCGACAAGTGGCCTCAAGTGGGGCTATGGATAAGGAATATGCCAACTTAGTTGCGAAAATACGCGAATGTAGGGAGTGTCCATTACACAAATACCGAAAGAATGCTGTGCCAGGCGAGGGGCCATTAAATGCTAAGATAATGTTCGTGGGCGAAGCACCTGGTAAACAAGAGGATGAAGAAGGAAGACCCTTTGTAGGAGCTGCTGGCATGCTACTTACCAAACTAATAGAAGAGGCTGGTATGCGTAGAGAACAGGTTTACATAACAAACATAGTTAAATGCCGTCCTCCAGGCAATCGTGACCCGACAGATGAGGAGATAAGATCTTGTATTCCCTATCTATGGCAACAGGTAAGACTAATCAAACCACGTGTCATCGTGGCCTTGGGAAGACATGCGGCTAGAATTCTTTTTGAAAAGGCGGGGCTACAATGGAGGAGTATGAGTCAACAACATGGCAAAGTATATAATGCGGAAATTGAGAAGATTCCTATAAAGCTTATTGCAACCTACCATCCTGCTGCAGCACTCTACAAGCCAGCTCTACGGGAAGTGCTTTTTGAGGACTTTAGAGGAGTCATAAAGAAGGTTTACCGTGAGGTTCAAAGAGCCGAGTTAGGGGGTAAAGGGAGGCCACGCAGCCTCCTCGATTTCCTTTCTAGCAAGCCTAGCCAAGCTAAAGCCTAGAATACCTGTAGCCACACCCACTAGGACAAGCGCTATAAATACATTGATCCCCGAGGCCTCCATTGCTTCAACAATTCCTGAGGCCCCGGCTTGCCCAATAAGCACAATTACACCAAAGAGGATGGCAGCTAGAGATGCTGCGAGACTAACTCTCGCTGGTTCATCCTCTACATAATTGACACCATAATCGTAGAGGGCTTGCGGATATGCTAGTAAGCTGGGATAGCTAGCCAACATACTCATATACCACATAACTGTCTCGCGGACACACTTATAGGCTTCTTCAATTCCCTCTTGCACTATCATTGAATGCAGGAACACAGTAAGCTCAATAGTAGATAAAACCTCGACCACAATCGCATAGGCTCGAGCAAGAAGACCTATCATAAGAGCTTGGCGGGCGTCGGTAAGCCAGTCACCAGCCCACCTACCATCAACCATTTTCACCTTACCGGCTATTGACTCAGCATATCTAAGTACGAGCTCTGTATATCTCAATAATAATTCAACACCGTGTCTTAATCGCTCTTTAAACACGTAAGGTCCACGTATGTTAGTCTCATTGTAAACAGATACCCACGAGATAGCTGTTAGAGCCCTTAGCAACGCCATTCTGGTCTTGTTAGCCGAGAACATGTTCTCGGCAATGTATAATCTCTTCTCTGCACTAGCCAATACAATGAACCCAAATAGGTCAACAATATCCCCGTTAAACACGAGCTTACGAAGAGATGAAACCGCGTAAAGTGCATCACGCATAACACTTGATACACTATCATATCCTAAATTTGCAATTATGGCATCAGCACTAAGATTAGAGTTAATAAGCTGTGTAAAAGCGAGACTTGCCGCTTCATAGTAATCACCTCGCCTAAAAGCTTCATGGTATAATGTGAAGTTAACGAGTCCCGTCCCGCCCATGGTCTTATTAATTATTTCGCCAAAAAATACTGCATCATCCTGAAATGCTTTCTCGAAAAACTCTTTAGGATATGTAGGCTCGGGTGCATTTATAGCACCATATCCACTAAGCCAATTAACGGCATCAAACACATTACATGCCTTAACGATCCGGGTAGAAACATTCGATACATTATATTCCCCGAAAGGTATAATAACCATATCATAACCTTTTGACTCTGCAGCAGCAATCTTGGCTTCAACACCACGTACTGGCAATATAACACCTAGAGGGCTTAATGCACCAGTCATTGAAACATCTTCTCGGGGTAGTAAGCCACTAAACAATAACATGAATATAGCTGCAAGAAAGCCACTACCACTTGCACCACTAACTTCTTCACGAGTCTCAAACACTACTCTACCATCATAGCTTAAAGGATCATGTCTTGTAAGGAAAGCGGCTAAATAGAAAGCCACAATACTTGAACTAAGAGTATCCTCCTCAACAAGACCTAAAGGGGATATTTCGACAACTCCCGTGCCTGGCCAACGTAAGCCAACGTCTACCGGGACAACCACACCCACTTCCCCACTTGTAACAGCCAATAAACCGACACGTACTGAGGAAACCGTTGATACAGGCGAAACAAGACCTAGCAGGACAAGCGCTAGCAAGACAATCTGTGAACCCACACCTGGCTACCCCACAACCACACCAAACCTACATCACAGGGACCCAACCCTATAAGAAAAGCTGCATTAATCCAGGAGACGTGGAGAGACAGCGAGAAAGAGAATATCTCATTCAACCAGGGGAGGCTTGACAATCTTGAGTCAAACACGTCCAGAACTATGTGCTGAGGTTAAAAAACTACTAGAAAAGGAGATAGCATCCCTAGAAGAAAGGCTTCAGTTCTACCAACTGCTATTATCAATTATAGAGGCCAACTGTGGTAAGCAAGTAGGAGGAACAAGAATCATAGAATACTATAGTGAAGATGGAAGACCCGCAGCAACAATATACAGGACGAGAGATAGTGTACGCATTGTCTTCATTAGGCCTTTCCCAAGACTAAACCCATATATAAGATATCTTGTAAGGACAGCGAGACAACTTAGCGAAGAAAACGAACAATTAACTGTCAACGAAGAAGGCGACGGAGAGGCGCTTAAGGCTTTAACTATACAGGGACTTGACAAGGATACCTGGGAGGAATTAGAACTAGCAATAGAGTATGTCATGAAGAGGCTTAAACTAAAACCAAGCCAGAGAGAGGAATAAGCGATTGAGTAAGCCAAATGTCGCTCCTAATTATCCATGAACCCTCAGATCAACAACAACTTGGTATCTCCTGGGCCCAACCATCCTTACAACCCTCGACGCAAGGAATTCCCCTTTTAACCCCAATGCTCTAAGCTTGTCATACAGGATGTTCTCGGCAGT
>JALTZQ010000150.1 GCA_027046105.1 Pyrodictiaceae archaeon | reverse complement strand
CTCCCTTACCAGGGTATAGTGGATAGTATTCTCCTCCTCCGCTAGTGCAAGGCCTTTTTGCTCCTATCCATTACTTAGCAAGCGTGGTGGAGTATTCTTGGCGAAGATACGTATTGAGGTCACAATAGAGTTACCTGATGAGGTTCTTCGCGCCCTACTTCCCCCTATTGAGAGTGCTGAGAAGCTTGCTGAGGCTCTACCACGCGTAATAGAGCTGGAAGTGGTTAATGCAAGTGGTAAAGCCGTGATAAGGGTTCTTCCGGAGAAAAACCTATGAAGAATACATGCACGTATGGTGAGAGCTTCTTTTCCAAAAACAATGTAAGCCTTAACCTAGTACTACTAGTTTACTTTGACTACTTCCGGTGGCAATTTATACACTTGTTATCCATTATATCTGCCTCGGGGAGTTCCTGGTGGCAATCTATGCAGGTTTTACCCTCTAGGAAGCCTTGGTAACATTCCTCGCCTAGAGGAACATTCCATACAGCATACTCGCCATGGCAGCGATAGCACTCTAGCTGGCCTGCCGTGATATTAAGGATAAGCTCGCGTAGATCTTCGGGGACTTGTGCTAGAGTGGCATTACGTAGTATTGTCACAGCGAAGACATATCGGTGGAAACCCTGGTGACGCTCAAGCATACGATCCAGGTTATGGCATCTTGTACAATCACTATTCTCTGGCTCCAGTCTGTGGCTTGAGTGGCAGAAGGTGCACGTATTAGCGATCTCCGATATTGATAAATGTATCTCGTGTAGAGGATAACCCTCTAGATCCTTGGGATTATGACAGCTAATACACTGCTTATAGATATACAGTTGTCCTTCTCTAATCTCCTCGGGTGTTGGCTGGATAGGGTTGAGAGCCGCTAGTATGACTTCAGTTGATAGCTCGTGGCAAACATGGCAATTGAATTGTTTGTGTGGTGAATCCTGGAACTCCTCGTAAAACGGTACCATACTATGACAGGTTGCACACAATACGTTGGCTGCAGGAGATGTTTCGAAGAAGACCCATCCTCCATAGCCCACAAGAACGATTATCGCTATAACAGCTACTAGATTCCAGCCCCTTAGCCGCTTCCTCAATCCATCGATTATTCTTGCGAGAAATCCTCCTAGATTCTCCCTAGCAGTACTGGGTGGGGACAAACGGTTCTCCCCCAGTCCTTTCTCTAGACATGGGAAAGATTTTATATCATTAAACACGTTATTAACACAATACCATATAACATGTGTTGACATTATCGATAATGCTAGTACATCAGAAATGGGCTAGGAATACTGTTCAGTCAAGTAGTATACGTCCTATGAGGAGATGCGGTTACGGCGCAGACGTAGAAGCAAGTAGCCTAAGCCAATCATGGCTGGAACTAAGCCTGTGGAAGCTAGAAGCAATAGGCTTGTACTCTCAGTTTCTAGAGGACTAGCATAGGCTGTAATTAGCTCCATGGTCTTAATGGTGAATTTCCTACAATTCCATACATGCACTACTATGCCGTGGATTTTTGCTTCAGTTGGCTCAATACCTAGCCATGAGGTAATGTGGTCGCGTGATACGCTAACACCATAGGTTCCATTGGCTAAGCGTATACGCTTCAATGGAACCTCTACGAAATAAGTATCACCAGCCCCCATCATAAGGTATAGATCCGCATAGCACTGCTCATAAGCTGACACCTCTACCTCACCGATAATCACCGTCAAGTAATCACCAAGAACTACACTCTCATTGAGTAACCCATAGGCTACTAGCCCAGGTATTTCACCAGTCTCAAGCGCCCTCTTTCGCGAAAACAATTCATAAGCCATGCTCATTTGCTCCCAATACGGTAGTCCAGGCTCCTTTAAAGCCCTCTCAAGACTCTCAATCCTTGACTGGTAATAGAGCTGTCCTGGCAACACTACTGGCTCAATAGGCCAGTGCATAGCAGTATAGTTGTGGCCTAGTGGTGGAGGTGGTGGGAGAGGAGTCTCCAAAACACTGCCATCATCTAGTACAAGAGTTAACTGGAGACCACCACTATACCCTGGCTCAACAAGTGCCGTTACACGTACACGCCCTGGTCCACCACCATAGAACCACCATGCAATAGCCCCTCTAACAAGGCCTGCGGAAGCCTCAACCGCACTAGAAGTATTCAATTCAACGATCCATGTAGCCATACCTGTAGCGGTATAGTTGACTAGCTCAATACCCTTAACCTTTGGTTTAGGTGCTACCGGTACAAGGGAAATATTTACAAGACTTGCAACATCAAATATGCTTTTCATGAGCTTTGTCTGTACAGTTACGAGGAACTCTCCTACCCTACATGGCATACTAGGTGCTAGACGATGGAGCGCTAAAGGCTCGCCAGGTTTAAGAGTAATGGTTTCAGTTCTATTTAGTCCACCACAAAACATTGAGACAGTAACCGTGATGTTTGACCGATCACGTGCAACGGCTTGTGCCATCTCCGAATTCACGTAAAGTCTTGTAGCAACATATACTGATGGAACACCCGTAACATACACTAGTGCCACAGGATTACCATAGCCATCAACTACCCTACACTGCACAAGACTATAACCCTCAACACTACAATCAACGTTAACAATGTATTTACGGTAGCCAGGCGCGTAGCTCACTGGTACACCAGCTTCTCTAAGTAGTTTAAGCAAGTCTATTGAGCCAAGCTCTACAACACCCTCATCAGTCCTAGCCAACACCATCACATAGAGAGTCGTAAGCTCGAGTG
>JALTZQ010000149.1 GCA_027046105.1 Pyrodictiaceae archaeon | reverse complement strand
GTTTTCTCGTAAAAAGATTGGTAGTGATGATGATGAGCTGGCGATCCGACCCCCTTAGGCCTTAAGGGGATGGAGAAGGTTGGTGGGGGTTCTGAGCTTCACTAGCCTCTTTAAATAATTTGGCGATTTTTTCGGCGAAGCCCGTATCTATCCTCATTAGCCCCCTAAGCCTTTTGGATGCCGTATCTTCACCCCCGATAGTGTATATGAGGTATGCTCTACGTGATCTAGCGATACTTGCACTAAGATCGGTACCAAACAATATGCTACACAACTTGTATGCTTGGTCTGCTTCTGCGAGCTTTTGTTCCTCAGTAGTGGGTGGCATCATTAACATGTATCTTAGTATGGAGAAGCGCCTTTTACGCTGATGACCAGCTCTACTAAGGAGATTAACGGCTTCGCGGCATCCCTCGAGAACGAGTGCTAACGTGGCCTCCGCATCAAGACTGGATTTCAATGGTGTAATGTTTGGTGGAGGCACGGGTTGGCAAACCTTCTCTGGGAACACGAAGATAGCTCTTCGATAAGCTTCTGAAACAGCATTGATCATGTAGGAGTCTAGGCAGAATTTCTCAAGTCTTCCTTCCACGTAGACTTCTACTATCCAAGCAGGACTAACAAGTAGTGGTTCCTCACCTACCTTAGTCATAACATGCTTCACCGGAAGGAGACTCCCATACCCTGATAGCGAACCACACAGTATATAAAGGGCGATACGCGCAACTATAGCTCGTTTAGCGTGTCGTAGGAGAATGGAACCCATGTACGCAGGAGAAGAATATAAGATCTCGAGCCTCAAGCCTGGAATGGAAAATGTATCCGTAAAAGTACGTGTAATAGAGGCTACGCAGCCACGTGTTGTTCAAACAAGAAGAGGGCCAAGAACAATAAGTGATGCAGTAGTAGGTGATGAGACGGGGCGCATTCGTTTAACGCTTTGGGGTTCACGTGCAGGTGAACTACAAGCCGGAGACGCTGTTCTTATTGAAGGAGCTTGGACAACGAGTTATCGTGGTAGAGTGGTTCTCAACGCAGGAAATAAGTCTAGTATACGAAAGATTGGAGAGGATGAAGTTCCACAAGAAGAGGATATACCAGATAAATATCCTTCAGCACCCCAGGAATCGCAGTATCAGAAACGCAATCAAGGCTGGCAACGTCGACGTGGTCGCCGACAATACTAGGTCGCTAAATCGTGGCCACTATCCTTAGCCACATAGTTTCACTTGCAAATCTTATCATTTTGTCGAGCCTCTTTTACGCAATATTTCAGCTAAGGGTGCTTCAAGCCATAAACCAACAATACCCATAGATAGTGCCAGCGTACCAAAAATCAATAATATAAACGCTGGTATGGATAGCCATGCCCAAGGCCTATCTACTGCAGTAAGCTCCAATACTAGTCTAGCACTACCATTTACACCTTCTTCTAAAGGCTTAATCGTAAGCGCTGATAAGAGGTTGTAAACCTCAAACCTAACACTACCTCCAGGCTCGAGTACTGCATCATATATCCCGCTCATGGATGTTAGCGATACATAGACAGTACCATTAAAGCTGCTTATCACAGTTAAGACGGCATCACTATAGCTTCGAGAAAGATCGATATTGAATAGACTAGCCACTGCATCAACAACGTTAGGGCCAACAATGACTTCGTGGACTAATCTTTCACTAGAACCACCTAAAGCAGCTAATGCCATAAATAGTGCGGCAAAGAGGCTGCTAAGCCCTACAACTACGAGAACCTTTGGTTCACTAAGACTTTTTGACTCCACTTTCCATCCCAAGACTAGAGCTGTTGCATTAAAGTGGTTTAAGAAAAGTAATAATACATTAAGAATAGTGGTCGAATGAGTGATGTTAAAGATTATAATGGCTACTAGTCAGTGGGGTAATCCTAAAACTCGGGTACAATATTGAAGCAAGTACTCACTGTTACCATTACTGGTCTCTTAGCGTCTCTTATAATAGCTTATGTCCTATTAAGTATCTCGATTTCCCCCTCCTATGTAATGGAGATTGTTGTGGGCCAAACAATGCAGTACATAGTACACTACATTGAGCCTCGTGATGTAAAAGCACGACTAGAGTTCATATTGTCGAAGGATTGCCAGGGAAACGATACGACAATTATGGAGGCACCGGTAATTGCTGATGGGCGTGGAGAAATTGTACTTGGTGAAAACAAGCTTTGCAATGTATTACTTGTTGTGGGTGATACACCCCTACCTTATCGTGAACTAAGTGTACCTGATTATGGTGTGCTTCGATACCTTTACGTTTATCCCAATGTAAGGGCACTTATTGACATCCTTCTTCTAATAAAGAATGTCACAATAAGAATTGAAACAGATAAGCCACTCACAATCCACGTGATATGGCCAGAGGCCCAGCTTGATATCTACGACTGCCGTCCCCCTAATTGTGTTATTAAGTCTTCTATGCCAGTACCGTCTAAGAGTTTCCGTATAGTTGTAACCGAGCATGGATTACTTACAGTCACGCACGTATATGAGAGGGGCATTTTAATAGAGTCCAAGATAGAGCCACAACGAAATCTGCATGTTGTGCTACCACCACTACTAATAGCCATGGCGTACTCAATCATGTTGTGGTATAAGCAGTATCGGCGAGGCCGATAACAGCAATTGTATAGAGGACGTTATGCCGACGACGATAGCTTTTTTATAGCCCCATAGAGGGCAGTGTAATCCGTAGAACCGGGCAAAAGGTGGCGCACCCATGAATCGAACCACCCTTCTATCCCTTGTAACAATACTCGTATTCGCAATATCCCTGTTGGCACCCTTAGCAGCAACAACGACGATAGCAGCTGCACAAGAGAAGGGCCCTGCTGCCGACAAGCTCGAATGGAAACGTGTACCTTTGGATCAGGTTCCACAAGCATTCGATGCTGGTGATATTGATGTATACATCTTCGGACTCAAGCCAGCCCTAGCCCAGGAGCTCGCTGGTAGGCCTGGTATCAAGCTCTACACTGCACCCGCAGGCCTCGTGGACATGGGCCTTAACCCGGCGCCAGTCATGATAGTTAAGCTCGAAGAGGTCATTAAGACTAAGGAGGAAGCAGCGGCAAGAATCGGCGTAGACCCGGTAGTGGTTCGCTACATAGAGTACAATGAGACTGCGGGTTGGACAAAAGTTGAACTATGTGCTAAGCCAGCAAGTCTGCCAGTGGATGTCACTATAGAGTGGGAGTCCGAAAAACTAGACATAAACCCATTCTGCTTCCGCGAAATAAGGTTCGCTCTTAACTATGTTGTCGATAGAGAGAGAATAGTCAAGGACCTTTACAAGGGCTTTGCTATAGCCAAGTACACCTTCTATGGTCCCGACGACCCAGTCTATACCGAGCTAGTAGACCTTGTAGCTAAGTACAAATTCACTTACCAGCCATCCCTGGCAGATAGAATAATAACAGAGGTTCTCACCAAAGCTGGTGCCGAAAAACGTGGCGGCATGTGGTACTACAATGATAAGCCAATAACAATCATAGGCATCATACGTACAGAGGACGAGAGATACGATATAGGCTCCATGTTTGCGGCTGAACTAAGAAGGCTAGGCTTTGCAGTCCAGCCACAATACCAGACATTCTTCGAAGCAATAATGAAGGTCTACTACACCGATCCTAAAGACTTTGAATGGATGTTCTACACTGAAGGTTGGGGTAAGGGTGCCATCGATAAGTGGGATCCATGGAACCTAGCACAGTTTGCGGCTAGTTGGCTGGGTTGGGCACCAGGTTGGGGCGAACCAGCTTACTGGAACTGGAAACCAGAACTCAAGGACGAATATGGAAACGATGTAGACTTCTACAGCAAAGCAACAGCGTTAATGGAAGGCATAACTAGTAGGGAACAGTGGATAGAATACCTACGTCGTGGCACTGAGCTAGGCACTCTAGAGTCGATACGTATCTGGGTAGCTGCTAGAATGAGCATATATCCAGCTAGGGAAGATCTCAGAGGCGTCACTGTAGACCTAGGTGGCGGCCTAAGAAGCTTATTCAACTTCAGAGGATGGCACGTACCCGGGCAAGACGTAGTAAGAGTAGGCCACCTATGGGCTTGGACCACGAGAAGTGTATGGAACATATTTGGTGGCTTCGATGACGTGTACAGCGTTGACCCAATGAGGGCTACTATGGATCCAGGAATATGGAGACATCCGTTCAACGGCGAACCCATACCATTCAGGTTTGACTTCACCGTAGAGACTGCTGGTCCGGATGGCACGCTCACAATACCAGATGACGCAATATGGTGGGACGCTGAGAACGATAAATGGGTGTATGCAAAAGAGCTCGGTAGAACAGAGGCAATAAGCAAGGTTGTCTTTGATCTAACCAAGTTCATAGGTAGCAAGTGGCATCATGGTGTCGAGATAACCTTCGCAGACATACTAGCATTATGGGCTGAGTGGCTAGACATCGTTTATGATCCAGAGAAGTCCGGTATCGAGTCAGCAATAGCCTCCACTAACAAGGACATCTATGACAAGATGGTTGCTATTAGACCACTCCCAGGCGAGGGTAAGCTTGAAGTCTACCTGAACTATTGGCACTTCGATCCAGCCTACATAGCCGACTTCGCTGTATTGACACCATCCATTCCGGCAGAACTAGTGATATTCCACGACTATGTGGCGTTCGTGACAAAGGAGAGAGCGCTTGACGAGACTAGAGCCAAGAGAGATGGAATACCACAGTTAAGCCTAGTGCTCAAGGACGATGCTGAACTAGTTAAGACATACTTCGAGGGAGAACTGGGAGCCAATGGCTACGAAATGTACAAGTCATACTTCACCTTACCGGATGGCACAGTGCTGATGACGTCAGAGGAGTGGTCACAAAGAGTACAAGCCGTAATAGATTGGGTTAACACTTATGGCCTAGCCTGGATAAGCCAAGGTCCATTCAAGCTAGTAAAGTTCGATAAAGACGCGCAATACCTAGAACTTGAAGCCTTCCGTGACCCAACATACCCGTTCGGCCCAACAGACTGGGTATTTGGTGAACCACAACCAACCCAGATAACGGGTGTATTTGCTCCCGTTGTGGCACCAGGAGAAGCTGCAACAATAACAGTACAAGTAGCTGGTGTACCGCCAATACATGTCAAGTACTTGATACGTGATCCAGCCACGGGCCAGGTGATAGCAGCTGGTGAAGCAGAGCCGGCAGCAGCAGGCTTTGTAATCGAGCTACCAGCTGAGGTGACTGCTCAGTTCGAGGAATATACAGCTTATGAGCTAACAGTGATTGCTTATAGCGAAGAAATAGCATTACCAGCTGAGCATGTGGCAGTGCTGCAAACAACAGCTGCCATAGCTCAGAGGCTTCAAGAGATCGGGCAGCAGCTGCAAGAAGTGCAGAGTAGATTCCAGGAGCAGCTGCAACAAGTGCAGCGGCAGATCCAGGCACAGCTACAAGAACAGTTATCAGGGCTACGTGAAGCCCTAGGTGCGCAAGTGGCAGAGGCGTTGGGCGGCTTATCCATGACACTACAAGAGGGCCTCGAAGGCCTCACAACCACTATGCAGCAGAGCATGGAGGGTCTATCGTCGACTTTGCAAGAGGGCCTTAACAGCTTGCAGGAGACAGTAGGCACAGTAGAGGGTCGCTTGTCAGCGCTAGAGGGTAAGATAGCTACAAAGGATGATGTTGCTGCTGCAAAGGCTGCAGCCGAGAATATTGCAAGCACTTTGACGGTGGCACTAGCATTATCAGCGATAAATCTTGTACTACTATTAGTAGTAATTGTCTTGTTGCTTCGTAGAAGATAGTGTCATACCAAACCTCTCTGCAATAATGTTTTTGAGCCTAAACACTTTTTTAAATTTTTTAAAATAGTGTGGATGTAGTGTTGGACCCATTCCTCTTATGGCCACTTTCTTCCCCGCATCAATCCGATACGGTTTATCCCTTGCGAGTGAAACAACTCCGTAACTAAACTATTAATAGTGGTCGGTCAGCCAGTTCCTTCCTCCGGGTAAAAGACTTCCCTGATCAGCCTTCTGTGGGCGTGATAGAGCAATGGTAGCAGGTAGCCGTGTTGCCAGTATACTTATACGTCGTGGCATCTTTCTTACGGTCTCGCTGGTTCTCATAGTATTGCTTGCAGCTGTAATTATGGGTGCCACCGGGTATGATACTAAGGTTCTTATGGCTATGGTTGAGCAACAAGTACAGGCTTATCGTCAGAGCCTACAGAGGCAGGGCATGAGTTTTGAGGCTATAGAAGAAGCTGTGAAGGAGTATAGGCAAGAGCTTGTTCGTATATATCAACTTGATAGGCCTTGGTATGAGCGTTTACTGCCTATGACGATACGTACTCTTACACTAGACCTTAATGTGACAATTGACACTGTTGCTGATGTGGCAGGTATGAGGCTGCCTGCTCGTGTAGGCGATGTTATTTTTACTGTCCTACCGAGAACCATCATTATGTTGACGATTGCTGAAATAATATGTGCTGCAATAGCACTACCCTTAGGCCCGTTCATTGCCTATAGAAGAGGTAGTATTCTTGATCGTGGTGTTGTAGCATATGCTGCAATAACACATGCGTTCCCGGTATGGTGGCTTGGAATGATAGCAATATTCTTCTTTGGCTACCAGCTAAAGATAGCACCAACCAATTACCGTGCCGTGATAAGCCACATTAACAGCTTCTGGGAGGATCCTTACACGCATATGATGGGAATACTCTACTATGCTTATCTGCCAATACTAGTAGTGGTCATAGGTCTCCTCGGGGGATGGCTTTACTCTGTACGTGCTGTTGCGATACGTGTAGTAAGCGAAGACTACGTAATGGTAGCGCGGGCCAAAGGGCTTCCAGAGAACCTTGTAGTACGTAGGTATATTCTCCGTGTAATAGCTGGTACAGTGATGACGTTTGTAATATTAGGGTTAGCTGGTAGTATTGGTGGCTTCATTATTACTGAGACTGTCTTCGACTGGCCGGGTATGGGCATGCTGTACTATCAAGCAATTATAGGTGGTGATAGCCCCACAGTCCTAGGCTTGGTCTATGTGACAACAATTGTTTACATAATTGGCAGGTTCATCCTCGAAATACTATACATAATACTTGACCCGAGGGTGAGATTATGAGCGTGAGAACATCAAGAACTCTAGAAGAAATACGTAAGGCTATTGCTTCCGGCTTTCGTGAGGTATGGGGTCAGTGGTCGGGAAGGATAGGATTCATAATACTGATAGGTGTTATAGCAGTATCGATATATGCAGTTCTTGTTGTACCTCCGGAGATCATAGAACTTTGGAAGACACCTTGGGAAGATACACCCGCCCTGGCACCACCTGAGTGGATATCACTCTTTGGCTATCCCGTAGCTAAGCATCGTATTTACTCTGAGCTATCACCACAAGAAACATACAAGGGTATACCACGATTACCGGAACTGCAACAAGCAATTGGTGGTGGCCAGCTAGCTCTTGTCGGCTATGTAGAAGTGTATCGTGTAGAATATATTCTTGATAGTGATGCTTTCCCGAAAGGAGTAACAGTCTTCTTCGAGCCAATAAATAATAGTGTTATCTATGATCCTGCAAGGAAAATCAATAGGACTATCACTGCAGCCGCACTCCTAATACTTTCAAGGCCTGACGGTATTAGCATTGTTATTGGCACGGCCGGCCCTCAAACAATTGAGTCTATACGGGCACTACGTATAGAGCCGAAATTGTTCTCAGCAGAACTTGCCAAGGTGTTTAGGGATAGATATGGTGTTGTAGTACCCGTTGAAAAACTAGAGAAGCTTGCAACAGAGTATCTTTTTGGTACACCTGGACCGGAGGCTGCAGCCCCCCTAAAGGGCACCTATAGGCTTACACTTATGGTTCTCTATAGCGGTGCACGTCCTGATCACATAGAAAGGGCTATTGCCGAGGGGGAAATCGGCTTTAAGAACATAAAGATAATTGTGAAGGGTAATGCCTATGGATGGCTTGGGACTGATGTGAAGGGGCGGGATCTTGCTCTTGGTGTCCTCTACGGATTCCCGGTAGCACTTCTGGTGGGTATCTTTGCGGCAGTATCAGTGGTCATTATAGGGCTTCTCTTGGGGGTAGTAAGCGGCTATTATGGAGGGTTTGTTGACGAGTTTATACAGCGTCTCGTTGACGTTATAGGTAATATACCGTTGCTGCCGATCCTTGTTCTCATTGGTGCTATTGTACAAGGCATGCCAGAGCTATCGCCTTGGCACAAGCTCTTCGTAATCATAGGTTTCCTGGTAATATTTAGCTGGGGCGGGCTAACCATAGTTGTTAGAGCAATGACCTTAAGCATAAAGGCTGAACCATATATTGAGGCTGCCCGGGCTGTTGGAGCCTCGAATGCACGAATCATATTAAGGCATATTCTACCACAAATACTGCCCTATGCAATGGCTAGTCTTGTATTCACGGTGCCTTCAGCTATTCTAACAGAGGCAGGTCTCAGCGTATTGGGTATTGAGCACGGCTTACCGACTTGGGGTAAAATACTTTCTGATGCATTGGCTGAGAGAGGTGTAAGCTACAAGGCGTGGTGGTGGATATTTCCACCAGGAGCGTTCATGGCAATAACCGCACTAGCGTTTGTACTTATAGGTCTAGCGATAGAGACTATTGTTGAGCCCAGACTGAGGAGGTGAGTACATAGTGGCGGAAACGATGCCTATAATCAAGGCGGTAGACCTTAAGGTTTGGTACCCGGTACGGAGGACATTCATAGACGCGTTAATGATGAAGCCTCGTCTGTATGTGCATGCAGTTGATGGTGTAACCTTTGATATTCATGCTGGTGAAACTCTGTGTTTAGTTGGTGAAAGCGGTTGTGGCAAGACTACCACTGGACGTGCACTACTTCGTCTAGTAGATGTAGAAAATATTCGTGGAGGAAAGGTGCTCTTCCAGCCCTATAAGTCAACACTAGACATTATTGCCGAGGAGCAGCCCGAAGCGATTGATGAAGAAACAAAGATGGTAAACATTTACAAGCTTAACGAGAAACTAATGAAGCTTCTACGTCGTGAGATGCAAATAGTATTCCAAGACCCCTTTGGAAGCCTTAACCCGAGATTCAAAGTCTATGACATTGTCGAGGAACCCCTCAAGATCCACGGTATAGGTACACCCGAAGAAAGATACGACATGGTGTGGAAGGCCCTTAGCGTAGTTAAGCTTAACCCACCCGAGGAGTTCATGGAACGCTACCCGCACCAGCTAAGTGGAGGTCAGCGCCAGCGTGTATCAATTGCACGTGCTCTTGTCCTTAATCCTAGGTTCCTAATGGCTGACGAGCCTGTGTCAATGCTTGATGTATCGATCCGTGCAGAAGTACTAGAGGTTCTAAATGAACTAAAAGAGAAATTTAACATGGCAATACTATTCATAACTCACGACCTAGCTCTTGCACGTTATGTATGTGATCGCATAGCCGTAATGTACCTTGGACGTATAGTAGAGCTCGCACCAGCAGATGTGATAGTAAATAACCCGTTGCATCCGTATACAAAAGCCCTTATCGCAGCTATACCTGAACCTAACCCGGAGAATAGACTCAAAATGAGAGAGATCATGATTAAGGGCGAGGTTACAAGTGCAGTCAATATACCGCCAGGTTGTAGATTTCGTCCACGCTGTATTGCATACGATAATACCGAGTGGGTTCGTCCACACTGTGAGTCAAGTGAGCCAGGCCTCATAGAGGTTGAGCCAAACCATTATGTTGCATGCTGGCTCTACAAGAGTGAAGCTAGTAAAACACCAGGATAATGTACGTATAATTTATAAGCGGGATAATCTTCATGTTTTCTTGCTTTTCCATTTTCAAATTATAGTTGTTGATCTATAAGCTATCCCTGGTTTTCTGTCCCTAGTATTTTTTACACTGTGGAAGCTAAAGGTAATTGTGAGTTACCTGTGGGCGGGGATGCTGTCTTATGTCAGCGCTCCTTGTAGGAGGCTTTGGCTTTATTGGTGTCAATTTAGCGAGGTACCTCCGTGAACGTGGCTATGATGTATGTGTGGCAGCACGTGCAACGAGTATCGATAAGAGGCGCTGGTTGCGCCCCGTCTTCGAAGAGCAAGGTGTTCAACTCTATGTTTATACTGAGCTTGGCGCTGACTCTATACTTGCTGCTATTCGTGGATGTGGTGCTAGGCATGTCTATTACTTAGCAGGTGCTATAGAGGGCAGTTGGAGTAGGCTATGGGAAGCCCATGTAGGTATTTGGATGAAGACTCTAGACGCGGTTTCTAGTAGTGAGGGTGTGGAAGCGGTAGTCTATGTAAGCAGTGTTGCGGCTATGGGTGATGCTAGTCGGTGCCGTGATGAGGATGGATATGTTGTTGAAGAACCTATACTTGGTCGGGGTTGTAAGCCAAAGGGTGTCTATGAGTCAACAAAAGCTGAAGGTGAACAGCGAGGATACGAGGCCTTCCTAAATGAGAGGCTTCCCGTTATCATAGTACGTCCAGTTGTAGTATTTGGCGAATACGGGTATCATGATGAGTGGAAAACACTTTATAACTTCGCGAAAAAGGGATGGATGGTTAATGCAAGTCTCGATACAATATATGTAGGTGATGTTGCACGTGCAATGGTTTATCTAGCAGAGAATAGTGGCCAAGCTGCAGGGTCATGGTTTATTCTTGCAAGACCTCCACCACCATATACTATAGCTGAGTTTAGCGAGCAACTAGTTGAGAAGATAACTGGACGCCCACCTACAAAGAAACTAGACACTATGGTAAAGTTTGGTGGTATACTTGGCGGTATACTATCATCTGTAATTTCTAGAAGTAGTAGGCTAAAACTGTTATCGCAATGGCTTGGTAGAAAACAACACTATAAACCCAAGAAACTCACAGAGATGGGATTTAATGAGTGGACACCAATAGATGAAGCAGTAGAGAAGACGGTTGAATGGATGAAGAAATTCTGGGGATAACCCTTTAGAGATTCTTAGTTCTTTCTCTTTTTCCGTGCAACGGTTCTTAAATAATCACGTAGCCTTGTAGCCCCCATCCGATGACTTACTCTTCGCTCGCCTACACGTACAATAACTGGCTCTCTCAACATATTTGCCTGGCCCGACACAAGCACATAGCCACGGGGTAGTCGTGGTAGCCTCCTCTCTAACTCGGGAGGTAAGCCACCAACCGCTCTAGATATGTATGCGATATCGTCCGGGCTTAGCCTATGGATAAAAAAGGTGTTAAGCATGCTAACTACTACAGGATCAACAAAGCTTGGTCTTTGGCTTATTATGGCGAGGCAGATACCGAACTTTCTGCCCTGTGTAGCTATTAGTGATAGGTAGTCTCGAGCAATACTCCACGAGATGGGGTAGTTACGTGGGTTTGGTGCGTAGTTTTGTGCTTCCTCGATGGCAAAGAGTACGTAGGCCTCGTTCCCCTTCATCTTGTATTCTGTGAACTGTGTGTAGAGGATACGAGCGATATAGGCCACTATTAGCTGTTTTACTGTGAGTGGAAGGCCAGGCGCGCCTTCAGCACTGAAATCCACTATCAGTAGTGATGGTGTCTTGACTAATACGTCAATATTTTCCCTGCGAAGGCTGGGCGCCTCTGTTACTATGCGATATGTTTCTACGAGGTCTTGATGAAACTTGTCTATAGCCGTATATACTGCTCTTAATGTCTGGTGGTGAACTATTCTCTGCTGAGCAAGCTCTTCCAGTTTATCCATTAAGGCTTCAGGGCTATCAACCACAGCTTTATGGGGTTCTATACCGTGCTCATCACTTATTATCCGTAGTGTTCTCTCAAGTGCAGCTACTTGAAGTTCGTTAAAATCTGGTGCTCCAGTCTTGTAAGCTAATATGAGTTCAGCTATTTCTCGTGCTGTGAATCCCTCAAGACTCACGCTATAGGTAGCTGTATAAGGGTAGTGTCTAGCTTTTGATGTTGGTGCTACGAGTCTTTGCACTATAGCATATTCTCCAATAGGTTCTCCCCTACTATGGCTATCCCAAAGATCCAAATAATCACCATTAGCATCTACAACTATAGCTGGTAATGCTGCAACACCCTCATCAATAGGTATCCGGGATAAAAGCTCAAGGAGGTAGCCAAATCCATAACTTTTGCCACTACCTGTTTCTCCAAAAACACCTATATGCATCGTAAAGGACTCTACATCTAAGGCTAATGGCAGATCGCTATAACCGAGAAGAGACCCGTACCATATAACACCAGGAGCTCCTGGTTCAACGCCATAGAGTTTCGTGAGATCATTGTGTTGCTCGAATAATGTAACTGGTTCACCAGGAAAAGGCGGTTTTGTAGCCTCCGTAATACCGTTGCTACTTAACTCGCCTAGAACAACAGCTCTTGCCACAGTATAGCGGGCTAGATCGTTGGGAGGCGTATAGCCTTCCCTACGTGCATTACTCCATGCATCACCAGCCTGGTAGAAACCACTATAAATGCGTATCGATTCTACTCTCGCTAGAAGCCTATCGCCAATAACTACAAGCATTCCCTCGCGTAGCAACTGTTCACCTTGTCTCGTCAGTTCAAACTCAACAATGGTACTAGTGGATCCCGATAGTACAACGCCCACGTGGTTAACCATGTCTAATTGTCCCCGGAAACCAGTATACTCGTTTCTAACGTGTACATCTAGGGTAAAGGCGAGTAGGGCTCTTCAGTGTAAAGGTCGATGGAAGTATTAGAAAGCCGTCTACTCCCTCTCCACCATATTATTGCCCCCTTTCTATCGATGGTATTACTCGGCCCACTAGGTTTCTAGGCTTAGGAGGATAGGAGATATGCATCTAGCGGGTGCGTGGATATCTTGTCGGCACGTGAAAGACTCATAGCAGTTCTTGAAGCCATTGTCTCTAGAGATCTAGTATCGCCTGGCGATGTAGTTGTTGAAACGGGACTTCCACGCTACATGGTTCTTGCATTCTTTCAGTGTCTTGAGGCATTGGGTGTTGTCGAAACAGTCTACTCAAAAGGTAATCATAAACTTTACACTAGTAGGCCCATAGCGAGAAAGCTTTTGGAGGCTCTAAGATCGGGCACAGAGAACCCTATCATGGCATTGTTTGTGCAACAAGCTTCGCAGCAAGCCTCTGTCGACGACGCCGTGCAAGCCACAGCTTAGCTTGATAAGCAGCAACGCCTATGGCCATGAGATAGGGTAGTATCTCTAGACGACCTAGGCTCATAAGTGCTATAAATACTAGTTTTGCGGCTAGTGGTGCACCTCCAGTTGCAACCCCGGTACTTAAACCAACATTGCCTAATGCGCTTGCAGCTTCAAAGCCTATATCTGTTATGTCCCGGTAAGGCATTATAATCAGTAGTAGTATTGTCGCAGAGAGCCATGTTACTATGAATAGCGAGATTATAGCCACTGCTTGCTGCATCGTGCTCATATCAATGTTCCTGCCTGCAAGCTTTCTCACAACTACTCTTCCAGGGCCCGTCGATACCTCATAATATATCCATTTTAGGCTAGAGAGTACTATTAGTAAGCGAAACATCTTGATGCCGCCAGTTGTAGATAGTATTGAACCGCCTAGGAGACACGCAGCCGTGAGCATCAATTTATACGCATCTGGCGCAGAAGCTATATCCATTGTCTGGAACCCAGTGCCAGTTACAGCCGAGATAAACTGGAAAAGAGATAATCTTAGTGCTTCAGGTAAAGGCCACCCCTTGGAGACTAGTATGGTTGTTGCTGAATATGATAGCAAGGCTATGATCACTATTAGGATGTGTGTTTCAGGATTACGAACTATACGTAATGATTCGCCACGTAGCCATGCATAGTGGTCTGAGAAATTGAGTGCACCAAGTAGCATTATAGTAATGGCGGCTAACTCTATGAGCACACTCCCATAATATGCTATGCTTTCCGGTCTTACTGAAAAACCACCAGTAGCTATCCCGGTCATTGCATGGTTTATGGCATCGTATAACGGCATACCAGCGATGAGGAATAGAAGTACGGCTACAACTGTCAACACTGCATAGACCTCAATAAAGGCTCTCATAGAACGAGCAATACTGGGCTCTAAATGCTCATAGCGTCCTTCAGCCATGCCAATAAGATGTGAAGGTATACCTCTCCCCACAGCGAATGCAGCGAATAATACGAGGATACCTATTCCTCCAATCCACTGGAGGAAGCTCCGCCAAAACTGTATCATGACGGGTATCTCATCTACTCTCGGAAGATAGACATGGTAATCTGGGTCGACCTCACCAGTGAAAATAGTTAAGCCAGTTGTTGTGAATCCGCTTACAGACTCAAACCATGCATCTATAAAGGGTATATTCAATGCAAGTGTTAAGGGTATAGCTGAGAATAATGGGACTAATATCCATGACAATATTGCAGAAAGAATTGCATCACCTAAGAGCATGGGTCTCGCTGAAGCCGATATTCTACGCCACAATATACCTATGACCATGTAGAGTATGCCTACAATAGTGAAGGTTGTTGCAACATTAATCTCACCATTAGACAAGCCCAAGGGTACGGGTGTTAGTGTGACAAGCCCAGATATAAGGAATGCGACAAATACGTAGTAGACTGAAGGTGGCAGCCTCAATAGGCTCATTAGCCTCAACCCCCTCACTCAAGAGCCAAGCGTCTTTTTATCGCGTAATTCCTCGTCTTGCTGCACTAAAGGACATAATCTAGCAATTGAGCATTTTAACTAGTTCATCTACGCTATGAAGGGGGTATTCGAATCTGAATAACGTGTACTCGGGTCCGCCATCCTCTGGTGGTATAACGGCGTAGACTGGCGTTGCCTGGGCTGCAGCAACTCTTATCTCGGTCTCAACACCACTGTGTATGGTTTTGTACATCGTTGGTCTATAAGCTATGACCATATCGGCTTGTGACACATAAGTCAAATCTCTACTTTCAATTTGGCTCTCGACGAGACTAGCAACAACCTTCATGTAACCCTCATTCTCGACTGTATCACGGACAGGGTATAGATAATCATCAAATAACTTATCTCGTAAATCAACGGGATATACATAGTCGCCATGTATGCCCTCAGGGTGAGGCCATCGATCCCTTCTCTCTATCCTCGTTTTTAGTAAACCTCTCTCATCGACTACTAACTCGTCGATTGCTGTAGGCGAGAAGAAGATTATTGATTTACACTCCCTTTCCAGCCGTTCCTTGAAAGCCTCTATATCTCTAGCATCGCGGAAACTATTAAGATCAACACCTTCTTCACGCGCTTTCGCCTTTACCTTGCTTATGGGATGCGATACATATGCTGACCTAAACCTTGTTACGCCATGATACTCTAGACCTAGCACCATTGCCAGCATTCTTGTATGCATTTCCTTACTATGCTTATTCGCGAATAGCCAGACATGTATCCCACTAGCGGATGCCATTGTTGCAAAGTTATGATCAGCAGCACGCCAGTACAGTATACCAACAGGGTCAATTATTTGCGCTCTCGCAACACCTGGTGTTTCACCTTTTCGTGCCCGCTCAGCTATACGGTATAGTGTATGGTAGTAATCGTCTACATAGTGTATGATGTGTATCTCCCTACCCTCTAGGCCCATTAGCATGTTAAGTGCTGGATTTGGGACAATAAGCCGCCTACGATGGTAAGTTAGGTGCATCGCCATAATTGCTTGCTCACTTCCTGAATCATTGAGATAGTTCATTGCCTTCTGGAAAGCTTTCTTAAGCTTTTCAAGCCAGTTGTGATAATGCGTCAATAATAGTTCTACAGCATAATATATCGGTGCACGAAACTCCTCTTCAACAAATTCCTCGAATTTTACTGTTGGAACGCCAAAGACGCGCTCAGCTAAATCAAGTACAGCAGAAACTTCTACACCACTAACTCCCGTAGCAACAACAAGCCTGCGAAGGCTAGGCGACAACACACAACACCACAGACCTCTTCAAGCCACCAAAGCTACCAGACCAGGAAAACATACTATGCCACATCTCCCTTTATAATAAACTGATAATCGTGGCTAACTACATGCTTTTCAAACAAGCTCTATGTCTGGAAGAAGCTATTAACGACATCATTACCTGAACTGGCGGGCATGTATGTTCCAATCCTTAACTTGTTCTAGCCCCACTACTTTAGATCTAGCCCTGGATAAACCACTACATTTACCAAAGATGCCCCTACTATCCTTTCGGGGTTGCAAAGTGGCTTGTAAGAAGGATATTATGGTTCTAATTGAAGACGATGAAGGAAATAAGTGTGCTGTAAGCGCTTATCTTCATCCACGTGGCTGTATGGGTGCACGACAAACGCACATAGATCTCAAACATGTGGAGAACTGTAAAATGATGGATGTATTTACGGAGGTAGGCTTCCATGGAGCTGAGTTGCCATGCTATAGTATTAGTGATTGTATCGTGCTAGATCTTAGCAGCTATGGCGCACCAGGTGTGACGTTATGTATAAATGGTGTAAAGATTAATTGTGCATCGATAGTTTATGTCAAGAGACTACCCCGAAAAGGCATATACATTGGCCCTATAATAGTCGAAATGATGTATTAGCGTCGAGGCTGCTCCTCCCCTTCCATAAGGAAGCTCTCAAGGAGCTTAGCATACTTATAGAAATGTATTGTCTCACGGGCTAAGAAAACCAATACTATGGCCATGACTAGTGCAGCTGCCGGATCAGTATTGGGTAAGATAAGGTAAGTAGTGAATGATGCAGCTAAAAATGCAGTCACGACCAGCAACCTAGGAATGAAACGGCCATAAGTAACGAAATATAGAAGGCCTAGAACACCACTACTCTTTGCTATATATCCCTCACTAGTTTTCTCAACAAGACCCAGTTCAACAAGTCTCTCAAGATGATGGCGTGCAGTGCTTGGTGAGCGAAAACCGAGGGCACGCTGAACCTCTCTTACACCTACGGGACGACGATGTATAACAAGGTAGAGATAGACTCGGAGAGCTGTACCACCAAGAGTTGTTACTGGATCCCTCTTTTCCATAGCCACATCCTCCATGAGATATAGGCAAAAACTGCACCAACAACTCCAGCCAGGAAAACCACTAGTATACGCTCAGAAAAAGTGATATCTTGTCTCTCTCTACTAGTGGGAATCGTGGTTTTGGCCCCTAATTCTTCTCCAACTGTAACGGTAGATGATGCAATAGTTGTTGTCCTCATAGGATTACTTTCCCTTTGCGTGACCGTCTTATTTGTGGTATAATGTGGCGATGTGGTTCTCATAGTTAATGCAGGCTCAATGCTTATCGTTTTCTTCAGGGGTCTTAATGTGTCATTAACCGCCGTTGATGTAGGTTCCCGTATACTAGTTATAGCGGCTCGTTTTCTGAATATTTCTGGTTCGGGTTGAGAAATGGATTGTATTATTGGTGTTTTTGTGGTGATAGAGACTATTCTATTCCATGGTCCAAGGCAGTTAGTGATGCTATTAATTATCCAGTCCGGGTCCTTTTTCCACGAATAGGCAATGATGAAGAGCGTTATTGAGTCTCCACGACTAGAAGCATTAAGGACATAAACGTATACACTGTCATTACACACGAGTATCGGATTCCCAAAGGGGTCTATAACCATTTGTTGTTGTGGAAGGGAACTAGTAGTGACAATGCCATAAACATACGTAGCATTGCCGAGACCGCCACTAACGCCACCATAACTTTGCGAAACAAGTATACTTAGAGTCAATGCTGTGATACAGGCTAGAATTGTAACAGCTTTCAGTCTAAATGTATTAGGCAAGCCTATACCCAGGCGTACACCAGTCAGACGGTATAGGGGTTAAGAGGCGAACTACTCGAACAATAGTATGAGCCAATTGTGTAAGAGCCTAGATTCTAATGAGAACGAGCTTCACATCTGGAACTGGTGTTTAGGATATGGTAGAGGCAACAACTAGGAGACTTGTAGTAGCACTTACAATAGTAATCCTATTTACAACATTCATTACTATGGTTGCTTTAAACACGTATAATTACCAAGTGCATCGGGAACTTGTATCGACCCAATTGCCACGAACGCCAATTGGGCAATCATCTATCTCGGGGCCGTATCCGGGTGAGCTAGGTGAAACTGCTACACAAGCACGACCAGAGTCTACAGAGCCTATGGGGTATGCGAGAGAAGCCACAGAGAGGTCTAAGCAAAATAGTGTTCTTGAAAAAGTAGGATTTGTACCATCAGATAGAGATACCCTTTATAGGCTATTATCTATTCTTCCTAAAAATGGAGAGATATGGGGACACTATACTGTAGCAATACCTGATGTCTTAGTGGAACAAGCTGTGCAAATTAGACAAGTTTCAACAACAACCACGCCAAAGACAGTGCCTTTGCCACTATCAGTTTCAGTAACGCCACAAGCCTATAGTGTAACAAATGTCCAGGTGGAAGGCATAGATGAGCCAGATATAGTGAAAACTAATGGAACAAGGATATTCGTAGCACAATCAGCGCGAGGCACAATAGCTGTAGTTAATCCCCTGCCTTCAGACAATATGAGCCTTATAGCAGTAATAAATGTAACAGAATATATATACGAACACCTTACACCGACAAAAGTGATTATTGAGGAAAGCGGAAAAGAAACGACAATACGTATCATCTGGCCATGGATAGTGGTACGTGGTTTACATATACTCGACGATGGCAGATTAGTTGTTATAGCTGAAGAAGCCATGCCATCAATTCTAGTCTCTGGAAGACCATTACCACTCAAAACTCATACGTGGATCATAGTTTATGGAGATGATCTAACGCCGGAAACACACCTACGTTTATCGGGAAGATTATCCGATACTAGGTTATACAATAATACATTGGTCATAGTGACAGTGCTCCCAGTCTACAATAACAAAACCATACCCATGACCAACTACACGGAACTAGAACCGGGCAAAATGGCGGTAGTCAGTCTTCCACCAACATACTATACCATTGTAACAATGCTTAGGCTAAGCGACTATAAATGGCGATCATACGCGTTACTAGGCCCACATCCTGTAACAATCTATCTTAGTCCAGAATTAAACCTCTACTTAGTATTAAGGACCCACTATCTGATTCTAGCGGATATGGTTAAGACTCTTGAAGCTATACGTATTTTATCATCAACAACACTAACACCGCCACCTACAATAACGGTAACACCGATACCTCCAGTGCCACTACCTCGGCTGCGAGGAGTACTAATAGTCAAGTTATCGCTTGATACTAGTAAGCTAAGCATAAGAGATGCCGGCCGTATAGCACTAGAAGGTGTTATAAGAAAACAGTGGCAACTAGATGAATACAACGGGACACTTAGGATAGCAATTGAAGAGCCAAGCATAAACTCAGGAACCGGAAGGCCTGCAGTAAAAGTGGTAGTGAAGATATACAATTCTACAACACTAAAACAGTTATCTAGCCTAAAGATAACACTTGACCAGAACATCTATGGCATCCGGTTCCTAGGAGATCGGTTGTACATTGTTACTTTTAGGCGAGTAGACCCTCTATTCGCGATAGATCTTAGTAATCCTCGTAACCCAGTTGTGTTGGGGTATCTGGAAGGTCCGGGTTTTGATGAGTACTTACATCCAATAAACAAGACGGCGCTAATAGGCATCGGCCGCGAGAACAACTACATAAGAGTCACGACCTATAAGGTGGGCGAGGATGGTAGCATAAATGTTGTTTCGAGAGTCAAGGTTGTACGTGGTTGGACGCAATTATTTACACCAAAAGGTCATAGAGCCTTTGTTCTAGATAAATATCATGGTCTTATAATGTTTCCAGTACAAGGGTTCGAATTCACTAAGAAAGGCTCTCCTCCCGTCGAAGCAATAGCAGTAATTAGAATAGACTTCCATAGCCTGAAGCTAAGTGTGGAAAAATTGCTGTACCACGAGTCCGTAATGCGTGTGGTATATATAGACGACACCATTTACACCATATCGGCCAAGATGGTGAAATCGTATAGCATGGCAAACTATGAATTACTTGATGTATTAGAACTTGCCAGAGAAGAGGAGGATTAAGTCCTCTCCCTAAAACCTTGGTTCTCCTATTACTTCTCAATTTTTGATAATAAGTACTTAATTCAATTCCATGTATTTTATTTGCTCAATTAGTCTAGGTCTAGCTCTGTCTCCCCCGATATCCGGGTTGTCGGTGGAGATACTACTAGTAGCACATCATCTTCGTGTATGTATAGATCATCGCTTGGATTTGCTAACAGCCTACCACCTCGTCTTACTGCTACAAGTGTTAGGCCCTTTTTACGTAGTTCTAGTAAGACGTCTATGTAGCGCTTGCCCGCATAGGGTTTTGCAGGTATTTCGTGTAGCTCTATCTCTCTTCTTTCTTCTCTTGAGATATCCTCTACAAACATAGCTGCACCAGGCTCGATGATGGCTCCTGCAAGCATTTTTCCACCTAAGTGCCTAGTTGGTACAACGATGTCAGCACCAGCCTTGTGTATAAGATCGACGTTTTCTGGATGTAATGCTTCAGCAACTATGCGTGCTCGTGGATTCAGAGCACGTACCGCTAGCACTATTAACGCAGTTTTTGCATCATCATTTGTAGTTACTATAACCATGCTTGCACGGTGTATACTAGCCCTTAGCAGGGTCTCTCTCCTAGTAGGATCACCTCTTACAATCGTCACATCTTCTAGCTCGGGCTCAGCAAGCGTAGTAGGAGCCTTCTCTGTCACAAGCACAATAGCCCTGGGGACATCCAGTAGACGAAGCTCGCGTATGGCTGCTTCTGCCGCAGGGGTCCATCCAATAACAACGACGTGTCCACGTCCACGGTAGTGTATGAAGCCCTTCCTCCTCTTCTCTGCTGCTTCCACGATACTCCCCGCAGCAACAGATACAGCGGCAGTGAAGACCGCTATACCAGAGACTATGGTTAGAGAGGCTATAAACCTGCCCATGGGTGTTGAAGGTATAACATCACCGTAGCCTACCGTGGCTATAGTTACTAGGGCCCAGTAGAGCCCCGTTAGTAGGTCTAGTCCTTCAACTATTGAGAAGAGGACGCCAGCAGTGAACCATACAGCGACAGCAATAACGGCTATTGTGAAGAGTATGTGTCGTCTAAGCTTTCTAAGTACACGCTTAATTCTTCTGATTACCAGTGTTACCGCGGCAAAGTGCAAGGCTAGCTATCCCGTAACAGAGCAACCGTTCTCTAAGACTATTACCGAGGTGGGGCTTTGAGCTGTTTGCACAAATACAACCCCCGTTTAAACTTTTTCAATAGCGTCGAAGACGATACTTGGGTTAGGTATCTTAATATCTCCCCTAATCAGCATTGAGTACGCCTCGGCTGGGTCCACATGTGGCTTAAATGTATACGTTTCTAGCGATGCAGCCAGTGTACTAGTGTTAATACCAATTATTCTTGAGTAGGGTTCGAGCCATCGTCTAGGATCACGCATAAACTCCTCAATAGCGTTACCATATATCTCTGCTATTTTCTCGCGTAGATTGGGATCAAGTATTCTTCCTGCAGCAAGTGTACAACAATGTGCTACTCCGAGTCCGAGACAAGATTCTACTGGTCTCACGCCCTCAATACTTAATGCTTCACGCGCATAGGGCTCCCATATTGCTGCGTATCGCACCTTTTTCCTTCTCAACAACTCCACTATATCTTCGCCACCATGTACGTATATCATGCGCTCAACGTTAGCTAGTACACCACTACGTGCAAGACAGTACTCCATTGTCGAAATCTTAGTTGAGGCTGCATAGCTGTCACGGCCCATGCTATGCTCAACTACAAGTGCTCCACCCGCTGCACCACCACCAATAATGGTTATTCTCTCAGTGAGCGCGTAATAGTAGAGTTGTGTAACCATAGGTGTTAGAGCTAGGTCAAGTCTTCCAGATACGAGATCAAATGTTGCGTCAAGACCATTGCTGTAGATGCGGACGTCTACATGGTAGCCATGATTCTGCATAGCTTTAATGAACACTGGTATGAAAGGATACTCTGCTGCTCGTATGATGCCCAGTCTTAGTATACGTGGCTTCAGGGTACCCTCTCTTCCCGAGGGATAGACTAAGACTAGGGGACCTCGACGAATCCTTCTTACTAGGCCCTCTTCTTCGAGCCTAGAAACGGCCTCAGACACGCTACTCTTCGATACGCCTAGGGCCATAGCTATCTCGGTTATGGAAAGTCCGGGTTTATCACGTAGTAATTCAATGATTTGTTCACGTAGTCTTCTACGGGCCACTGAAGACTACACCTTCTAGCCCCTCTCCTCCGAGGTAGCACGTCATCCTTTTCTCCTATACTCTACTCTTCGGCTTAGTAGCGTTATGTATTTATTGTCTTGTTATAAAACTGTACAACCATTCGGGTGGCCTCTCCTTGGCTTGGTGGATTAGAGAATTGAGTATAGGCTTGGTGGCAGTTGCGGCAATGTATTTACCATTATTCACGTGGCTTGGCAAGGCTAGTGGCTGGATTCTCTATGTCTACTGGGTGCTTGTGTCGATAGCCTATACTCTCTACGCGCTTACGAGGCTTAGTCACCGGCTTGACGAGGTGGAAACGTAATGGTATATACTGCTCTGTTATTCCTTGTAGGCTATCTTATAGCTGGTACAGTATTAGCAATGCTGGCTCGGCGCATGGGTGTACAGAGGGCAATGGACTATTATGTTGCAGGTTATAGGCTTGGCGGCGTATTGGCAGCTCTTACATATGCGGCAACAACGTATAGCGCTTTTATGATTGTTGGACTTGTGGGTTTTGCTTACCAAACTGGTGTAGGATCACTGGGTTTTGAGCTAGTTTACTTTGTTGGTACAATGCTCATCCTATCACTTCTTGCTCCTCGTGTATGGGTTATGGCTCGGCAACGGGGATGGGTTAGCCCGGCTGAAATGCTAGGTGATCTATATGGATCAAAGGTCTTGCCAGCCGTGATTTCGGTCCTCTACTTAGTGGCATTGATACCCTACATGGGTGCACAAGTGAAGGGCATAGCTGAGGCTGTCAATGGCCTCTTTCCTGGTGCTTACATGGCTGGCATACTATTGGGGGTACTAGTAATGATAGTATGGACCGTAGTCGCCGGTATATGGAGTGTCGCTGTAACGGATGCACTACAGGGCATATTAATGATAACGGCAGGCTTGGGCCTCTTGGCCTGGCTATTAGGATTCGTCGAATCAAGTATTGGTCTTGGTAAGGCAGCGGCAATACTGGATAAGAAGGGGCTGTTAGCGCTCACCCCATTCTGGTCGATAACAACTTTTCTAGGATTCACTATACCATGGTTCTTCTTTGCAGCAACAAATCCGCAAGTAGTCCAAAGACTTTTCATGCCAAAGGACAAGCGTGCATTTTCAGCAATGGTTCGTTGGTTTGCCTTCTTTGGTCTACTCTACACAGTAGTTGTGACGTTGATAGGGCTTTTTGCGGCTAGTCTTAGCCATTCTGGTGTACTCCCGCTCGTCGAACGCAAGGATGAAGTGACACCCATGCTATTATCCTATGCTCCACCACTCTTGTCAGCAATTGTATTTACCAGTATTGTGGCGGCAGCGGTGTCTACGGCGGATTCGATAGCGTTAAGTGTGGCAAGTAGTGTTGTAAGAGACTTGTATGTGAATCTTAACCCTAGGGCTAGTGAGCGCTTGCAGGTACTACTTGGCCGCATTATTGTAGTGGTGTTAATCGTTGCGGCTGCAGCAGTTGCTATGGCGCGAATAGGCTTTATCGTAGCATTATCCGTGCTTTCATCAGCCATCTTACTATCCCTGGCCCCCGCCTCCTTGTTAGCATGGGTGAGCCCAGAACAAGCAAAGGGTAAAGCACATGCAGCACTGGTGTCAATAGTTGTTGGTGGTTTACTTGGGATAGTGGCTGCACTAGTATATGGGACAAAAGCCCTCGCAACCCCCATTATGGGTCTACCGATACCTGCATGGATACTAATAGTATCAACAATTACTCTCCTAGCCATACCACGTAAACTCGATAAGACCATGTAAACACAGAGTCTTCTCCACGTTTACCTTGTTTTCCTTATAGGTTTCACCACTAGTATTACAAGTGCAAGTCCAGTTATGAACAATACTAGTGCGAGGTCCCGGCTTAGTAGCCATAAAATACCCGAGGATACCAGTACCGCAAAAGGTGTTTGATTGTAGCGTCTAGCCGTTCTTGTAGACAAGATTACTGGTACCATTAGTGGAGCATGTATCGCTATGAAAACGGTTACAACACCTATGAGTAAGTAGTGGACAAGGTATAGTAGCGGTATAATTCCTAGGCCATAAAATGCTAATATGATGGAAGCTATGAGTATCGATACCAGTGCATAGATGTGGCCTATGAGGAAGTAACGATGTGCTCTACCAGCTTCAGTGGAGGGAAGCCGTTTGATCATAAGTGGTATCCTTGTAAACCCAGTGGTTGCTACGAATATGGAAAAACTAGAGATTGCTAATATAGCACCTATTAGTGGCTTCATGGGTAGGAGTACTGATGCGAGTGAAGCTAAGGGGAAAGCTAGGAAAACAGTTTTTGACGGCTTGCTATGGTACGTTGATGGTAGGGCATGTAGTGTCACAGAGTATATAGCTTGGATGGGATAAGCAAGGATATAGCCAAGGAGAATACGGAATAGGCCGTCAATGGGAATAGTAGATGTTACCGCAAGGTATATGGACGAGTATATGAATGTGTAGGCTAGTGTTAGCAATGACCATCGTGTTGTGCCTCCCCTTACCCTTGAGCCTGCATCTAGTATACCTAAACCAATAACAGCGAGAGCGAAACTAGAAGCAACGGTACCATAGTCAGTACTATATAGCCATAATAGTGGTGTAGTATAGGCTAAAACAGCTCCTCCAACAAGGAAGCCAAGATATAATGGGCTACGGGGTCTAGTTGAAGCAGTATACACAATTGCTATGGCGGCCACGAAGACAGTAAGGGCGCCAAATACCATCATAGCGGGATGGAGTGTATAGGCATAGCCAAGTCTGGCGAGAACTAGGCCTATAACTAGATATGCTATTGAAGTATAGATTCCAATCGTTGAAGTAAGCCTAGTAACTCGTAGATTAAAAGCCATAGACAACAATTATCACCTTCCAAGAGGGATTCGCCATAAGCTAATCAATTTGCTTGAGGCCTAATCCCTTTAAGCAAACAGCTAATATGCGGCTTGGCTTTCAAGGAGCTCTAATGTTTTTCTCGGATAGACCTGTATTTTTTCGAGCCAGCGTGGCTCGACTAAGCCCTTAGCATATTTGTCCAGATTTACTCCTAGACGGCGTGCAGCCTGACTAAGTTGTCCAATTCTACCGCCAAGTCGAGCCCACTCAATTATTAGATCGGCTAGGGTCTCATCACCACGTGCTATGACAGTTTCTGCGTAAGCGTAGCGATAACTAAGGGGTTCAATACTTGATATTCTTGTCGAGAGTATACGCGTTAGTAACCGGATCCGTCTCTCATAAACTTCTCTTGGTATTAGTGGTAGACGCTGTAAGGGAGTCCAGGGTTTTGGTATTAAAGGGTTAACGGTGGCACGTAGTGCGTTTCTTCGTGGTGGTGCATGGCTTAACAGTTTTCGTAAGACTAATGCAGTGTGCTCTACATCTTTATCTGTTTCACCAGGTAAACCCACCATAAGGTAGAGCTTAACATGCATGTTGTTCCTCCACGCGGTTATTGCAGCCTCCTCTACAACCTCATAGCCTATACACTTCCCAATCTTCTTACAGAGCATTGTGCTAAGCGTCTCGGGAGCTATAGTTAAAACCTGTTGTCCGCCCCGTGCAAGTAGTGTTATGCGGTCCTCATTTAGTGTGTCAGCACGTAGAGAACCTACTGTAACGCCAAGACCTTCATTTATAGCCTTTTCCAGAAGCTTATCGGCGTAGGGGTGATCAAAGAAACTCAATGCGTAAAAAGCGACCTTCCTAACGTTATTGGCTCTGACCCCTTTTTCAACAAGCTCTACTATGCGGGCGTAGCTTCGATGTCTTAAAGGCATGAGAAAATAGGACTCCATACAGAAACGACACATATAACCACATCCACGGCTAGTTTCAACCATGTATGATTCTCCCCAGGGTTCTCCACTTCCAGGGACACGGAACTGTATGACGCTGTGGAAGGCGTTGTCGAGATTCTCTACGATAGCCTTCCCTACTGCCTTATTACAGTCAGCCGTAAGGAATCCTCTTCTACAGGCAAGTCTTTCAAGCCCCCTTGCCCCTTCTTCGTAAACTGCTTCGACGAGCAATGGTATAGTTTCCTCCGCTTCTCCAACAACAACGACGTCAGCATATACTAGTGGAATTAGCGGGTTCATGCTAGGTACGGGGCCACCTATGATTAGCAATGGTTTTTTCCTCCTCTTAGCACGATACAGAGGCATATCCGAGGCGTCGAAGAGTCTTGCGAGGCCTATGTAGTCTAGCTCGAACCCTATAGAGGCGATTATTAGATCAAAACTATGTAATGGCCTCTTTGTTTCGAGACTTCGTGGTATGGGCTCTGGACCTGCAAGCTTGCTTAGTACAAAACGTTCAGCGTAGACATATTCTAGGCTGTTAAGCATGTAGTAGAGATTCTGGTATGCGAGGCTAGCTACAGCTGCCTGATAAAGTGATGGGTAGACAAGTGCTACTCGTAGGCAATTACGGCACTTCTTATAGATTACGCCATGTTCTCTTAGTTCACTGCCTATACCTCAACACCAAGCATGCTAAGTTACAAGTAACCTTTCCCCTCATATATCCTCTACCGTGTAGGATGGATAGAGGCTTTGTAAGGAGACCTTGTTGATGTAATATGCTGTGGTGTTATGGTCATGCAGCCTTTCCCTGTTTCAGAAGGTTTTAATCAAGTAGCCGCTATTAGGTCAAATGTTTCTAAGGATATCGTTGAGAGGATTGCCGTGATAAGCCCCAATAAAGTTATCCTAGAAAACTACATGGGTATTAATCCGCATGCTGTGTTCAATGCTTCAATCCATATAGATAGTGGTATTGTTGAGCTGTATGCGCGTGTAACTATAGGCTATTACTCATATGCGTCATCAATTGCTCGGATGAGGCTCTCCTTAGACTCTCTACTCGCAGGCGATATACCGGAAAGACTAGCAGCAGAATTAGTGATTACGCCCTCACTTTGGCATGACTTTTGGGGATCAGAAGATCCACGGGTATACACTGTCAGAGACAGAGTGTTCATGACCTATACTGGTAGGACGAGAAACTACTATAAGGGACAGGTCTTTAAAACGGTGCCGATTACGGCGGAGCGCGTTAGTAAAGGAGACTGGGTAAAGAGGTATGCGCATATTCCTCCAGAATCTCTACGAAAACGTCTAATAAGCGACAAGAATGCCTACATGCAATATTCAGATAACAACCTTTACCTTTTTCACAGGCTGCATTTAACAGATGCGGGTTTTATTTTAGCAGTTAGTCTTATGGACGATGTTCTAGAGAGTGCAGAAGGCTTTAGCGAACTAAGCTATAGGAATACTATATGGGTTATGCCAGCAGCAGTATTTGAGGAGAAAATAGGCTGGGCTACACCAGCAATCCCTCTTAGTGCTAATCGTTTACTAACACTTATACACGGAGTTGATAGGGAAACGGGTGTATACCGTGTTTTTGCATCTATATTGCAATTGGCACGAGACGGGATAGTAGTAGAGGCTATTACACCATCATACATTATGGAGCCTAGAACCATCTACGAGATCTATGGTGATAGACCGTTCACAGTATTCCCCTGTGGTGCATGGCGTCTGTCTAGAAACGAGATACTAATAAGCTATGGTGCAGCTGATTATAGTGTAGGCTTGGGGCTAATTGACGTAGATGAACTACTCTCCGAGCTAGATCATGGTAGAATATATTAGATGTTAAGCCATCGGAATCTACGTATCTCTTCTATTCTTGACTACAATCTATTTTCTCAAGCATTGATGAGACATAACTTGCCGCCTCGCTGCCCAAAAACCCTTGTACAAGACTTAGCGTATCTGCCACCTTTTTGGCATATCTGCATGCTTTGTTCCTTTCCCCTTCCAAGTAATAGGCCCATGCATATAATGCTCTAATGAGTGTAGTAAAGACCATGTGCTCGTTACACGATTTTGTCCCGAAGGCGTATATGGAGATATTCTCTGCAGCTCTACGAGCCAAGTCTGGACTTCTCTCTCTCAAAGCGGCAAGTGCTTCACCAATCACTATCACTAGATTCTCTCTCAGTAAGCCATCAACTTCCGGGCTATCAATAATATTTTCTATACGCCATCTTTCATCGCACAAGGATCACTAGCCCCTTTTTGGCTTTAATGTGGCTTAGGAAATAACATTATGTATCGTAGGTATCGTAGTTTCCTCTTAGCTACTGACCATGTATTGTACTTAGGTTAGGGTAATGTATAGGGCTCTATGCTCTATAAGCGAGGGGTTATACTAGTGTCCTAGCATGGTTGTACACAAATAGGGTATAGTTTGAGGCCAATTTACAAGTGTAGGGTTTGCGGCAGCTATGTAGAGGATGCAGTCCATTGTGGTCAGAGAGCTATACTCTTAATGACTGGTGAGCAAAGGGCTAGGCTAAGTAAGTTGATGTCAGCTTTACTACGCCATATACCATGGGAGGCTGGTCTAAGGCTTGATAGGCATGGTTGGGTTGGCATAGACGAGCTAGTAGACGGAATACGTAGGCGTTGGAGGAATAGTAGCCAGTACAAGTGGGTTACTAGGGAACATGTCGTGGCAATAGCGTTGCTTGATCCTAAGGGCAGGTTTGAAATACGTAATAGCAGGATAAGGGCGGCTTATGGACATAGTGTCAGGATAGAAATAGACTATAAGCCCGTAAAGCCACCAAAAACGCTATACCATGGAACCGTAAGATCGAATCTTAAGTCGATAATGGAGAAGGGGCTTTTGCCTATGAGGAGATTGATGGTCCATCTTTCTCTAAGTGTTGAAGACGCAGTAGAGGTTGCTAGAAGGCATGGAAAAGACATAGTTATATTGACTGTCTCGGGTGATTGCCTTTCTATGCGAGGTATAAGGGTTTACAAGGTCGGCAAGAAGACCTATGCTGCTTCATGGGTTCCACCAGAGTGCATTAGGCTATATAGTCATTGAGGAACTAAGTTAAGCCGTAACCTCTTGGTTGACCTGTAACCAGGCATGGTGCTGTTGGGGTTGTGGTAAAGCATGGAGAGAGGGCTTACTGTATGGGTTAGTGGTCGTCGACTGGCAGGTGTTGTGGAAGATATCGTATCTGAGGGCATGGGGTGGCTGCATGGTTATTATGCACGTTATGCAATTGAAGCTGGGATTGCTAGAGCAGCTGTCCTCTTCGATAGTGAGGGTCCAGTAGGAGTAGATGTCTTTTACAATGTCAGTCTTGGCGAGACAGAATTGTGTGTTCACTACTACGTAGTTGTACGTCCAGCTAAGCAGGGTATGGGGTATGGTAAGATACTTGTGCTAAGTAGTGAAGAGACTTGTCATGCAAATGCCTATGTTGCCACGACAAAGAGTACTAACCAGAGATCATTACGTTTATTCTCCTCACTTTGCTATCAAGGCTTTTCGTGGGAGGAATTGGCCGAGATTATTGGCTGGGATAGGGTACACACCTTGATGGAGGCAACGTGCGCCTACGAAGACGACGTAATCTTGCTCAAGCCTAAAGATATTGTCTGGAAGCTAGGTAAGGGTAGAGTTAGTTCGCCCCGAAGAATCTGGAAAAGAATATGTTGGGAGCCATGGGCTCGCTTATACTACTAGCTTTTTAGATACTCTGAGCCTATCACATCTCTAGCAACAATGTATCTCATTATATTCTGTGCGCCCTCAGCTCCTATAACGTAGGACAATACGCCAAGCATGCCACGGTAAATGTTGCTTTCCCTTGTATAGCCATAGGCACCATGCCATTTCAGAACCTCCTCAAAAACGCGTAGTGCCACCTCTGGTGCTTTCAGCTTAGCCATAGCAGCTGGGACATTGAGGTCTTGTGGCTTATATCCAGGCTCCTTCTTAACATAGATTTTATCTGCTAGCCAAGCGGCACGGTAAACAAGTAGGCGAGTAGCTTCAAGCTCAGTGTAGAGTTCTGCAAAGCGAAAGCTAACGCCTTGGAATGATGCAAGGGGCTTATCGCCAAAGAGCCTACGTGTTCTTATCCATTCAAGAGCTTGGTCAAGGGCCCATCTAGCTGCACCTATAGTTGCAGCTGCAACAAGTATTCTTGCAAGGTTAAAGCCTTGCATAGCTATGTAAAACCCCTTATTGACATCGCCAACTCTGTAGCGATCATCAATTTCGAATTCCTCGAAGACCACTATACCAGTACTTATACCATGCCTACCTATGGTATCTAATCTTGAAACCTTTACACCAGGCTTTATTTGGCCGCCCCAGCGCGCTAGTGCTGCAAAAGCAGTTATGTTCCTATGGCCTCTTTCTGGCTTCTCTGTCTTAGCTAGGAGAAACCAGCCGCCACCAACAGGTAGCTCGAGAACCTCCCTAACACCACTAATATAGATCTTTTCACCACTGATTACCCAGACACCGTTACTTCTCTTTTGTGCCACCGTCCTTATGCCGGCGACGTCTGAGCCGCCGTGAGCCTCAGTAGAGGCTATGCCAAAAAATGCACGGCCCTTTGCAACCTCTGGAATAACCTCTTGGGCAACATCTTCGCGGCCATACTCAGCCAGTATCATGGGCCATCCATTATTCAATAACGTATAGACAGCGGTAGCAACAGAGGGATCGTGATAGCCTATCTCTTCTGCAGCAATAGCAGCCATCACATAGCTACCACCCATACCACCATACTTCTCTGGAACCGCTATGGCGAAGAGCCCTTGCTCCCCCATCCTTGCTATGAGATCTACTGGTATCCGTCCTTCCTCGTCCATCTTAACCCAATTCGGCTCTAAATAACGCTTACAAAATTCGCGAACAGCGTCTCGAAACAATTTCTCCTCTTGGGAAAACTCGAAACTAAGACCCAAGTCTAATACCCTCCAGCCATGCTAGTCCAAGAAACTATGGATAAGACCCTGCAGGGTACAAGGATCCTTACTTCTCTTCCTGGAAGACTTCCTAGATCCCAATAGTATAAAACCCTAGCCGGTGCATAGATGCACAGAGGATGTCTCAGGCGTTGTTTTGCAGATTACGTTGAGGAGCATCTATATGCGATGGTCTACGAAAGCAGATGTTATCAGGCAAGTCTACGACTAACGTATCACGGTATCCGTTGCTTTGTCCGTCGTTATCAGTTTTCGCGCCTCTCGTGAGCTAAAGAAGAGAATGAAGCAGTTCCGGAATATTGACTGGGCTGAAATACTAAGAATATTTCTTGAAGAGCAAGTTGAAAAGCTAGAGACGGAGGAGGTTCTCAAAACCATCGAAGAGCATCTTAGAGATGTGCCAGAGCTTCCTAAAGGCACGGTCTCTAGGTGGTTACGCGTTGACCGTGAAAGTCATTGATTCCTCTATACTGGCCAAGTACTTGCTAAAGGAGGCAGGATGGAGAAAAATAGCAGAGGTGTTACGTGAGAAGCCCATTACACTAGATCTCGCCTTAAAGGAGACGACTAACGTATTATGGAAACGGGTTATCCTGCTCCGAGATATCGAGATGTCGATGTAGAGAGGGCTGTTTTACTACTTAATGACCTATTAAAACTAAGGAACATCTTAAGGCTAGAGCCTTAAGAATAATACCTTTTCAGTGCCTTCAAGATAGCCTTAGACTATTCGGTAACGGTGTATGACGCCCTCTTTATAGCCCAGGCTAGGGCCGAAAATGCGATATTGATAACAGCTGACGAGAAACAGCGCAGCATAGTCCACAGAGAAAAGGTGGTGACTGAACTCATAGAGTAGTTTCATTAGTGGACGGCATAGTTCATTGATCAATGGCTATAGTTTAGCTAGTCCTCAACCCCCAGGCATAGTCTAAGGAGTTGCACACTATCGATAAAACTAATCCTCGCAGACAGTTAATGGACGAGTAAAGTAAGTATTGTAGCTATAAATGGTTGTTCACTTGGAGGCAGCCTGAGATATGAGGCCCCTTCTAGAGGGTATTCGCATACTAGATCTCAGCCACACATTAGCTGGCCCATTTGCAACAATGATTCTCGCTGATCTAGGCGCAGAAGTTGTAAAGGTCGAGCCCCCAAGCGGTGATGAAACGAGAACTTGGGCTCCGCACGTGAGAGGAGAGAGTGCGTATTTTCTTTCAATAAATCGTGGCAAGAAGAGTATTGTAGTAGATTTACGCGATCCGCGAGGCAGGGAAATAGTTTATCGCCTTGCGAAACATAGCCACGTAGTTTTTGAGAACTACAGACCTGGTGTTCGTGAAAAGCTAGGTGTTGATCCCAATACCCTCTTTAGAATAAACAAGGGCCTAGTCTATGTGAGTATTAAGGGGTTTAGACCGAATAGTGTATATGAAATGAAACTAGCCTACGACATTGTTGTACAAGGCATGAGCGGTCTCATGGCCTCTACGGGTGAAGAAGGACGTCCACCGGTAAGAGTAAGCTTCGCCCTCTTCGACGTAATCACTGGGCTATATGCAGCATTACATGCTCTTGCAGCACTATTCTCTAGCCAAAAACCAGTGTACATAGAAGTACCATTGTTTGACACAGCAGTCTTCTCAATGACGTATATTCCCATGATATATCTCCTCACGGGAAGGAAGCCAAAGAGGATGGGATCAGCCCATCCGAGTATAGTACCTTATCAAGCGTTCCAGGCAGCAGACGGGAAATGGTTCATTGTAGCGGCTGCCAACGATAGGTTATGGCGTCAACTATGTATAGCTATAGGCAAGCCAAAGCTTGCTGATGACCCGCGTTTTAAGACAAACCCGGATCGTGTAAAGAACCGTGATGAATTAGTAGCGTTGCTAGAGAGAATATTCAAGTCGAAACCGAGAAGCTATTGGCTAAAAGTGTTAGAGGAGCATGGTGTCCCAGTAGCTCCAGTTTATGAGGTAGATGAGGTACTCGAAGATCCTTATGTTAAGGAGCTCGTGGTTGAGCTTTCACACCCAGTCTTAGGCGTGGTTAAGCAATTAGCTGAACCGGCAAGAATCAATGGCAGGTTATTGATGAGTAGCTCGCCTCCACCAACATTAGGCCAACATGCTATTGAGATACTCAGCCAGCTGGGATACAACAATGATGAGATAGAGGTGTTGCTTAGGGAGAAAGTGGTTTGTTGCAAAACTAAGATGATGGCCACGCCTACAAATACGGTAGAATAGTACAATGATTATATAGGAGCCACACCTATGAGACTTGTATTGCTGAGACATTTGCTACGCACTAATACTTCCAAAATACTGTCTCGAGGTTCTTTACTCCAAGTAAAACCCGTAGACTAGTAATACTTGGCCAAGCAGACTCGCCTTAAATCCCCAATACCGGGAGACGCAGCCTAGTACCTTTTGGGCGCATCGGATATGGATCGCGTCATTCTAAATGGTGTCTTTATATCAGCATTAGCAATTGTGCTAGCAACAGCAATCTCGGTTGCAAATGCATCACAATGTGACGCTGGGTTCATAATTGAACCAAGGTGGGCAGCACCATATGCAGTAAAGCCAGGCTCTTACTTTACAGTAACCCTACGAACACCTGTAACTAATGTAGAAGAGGCATACTTAAGCAATGGCACAGTGGTCTATGAGTTACAGTTAGAACCACTAGGCGAGCAGACTTTCAAGGCGTTTATTCCTAGCACGGTTACACCAGGACTTTACGATCTTGTAATTGTGGTTAATGGTCGAATATGTGGTGAACATAATGCTGTTTGGGTTCTCGATGATTACCCACAAACCCTGATATTAATGCACGTAAGTGATACTCACTTCGGTGTATTTAACCCAACAGGTAAGTCGGCTAAAGAGTATAATCTTGCAGCTGTTGTACTTGCGCTAAGTCTACCAAATATCACAGCTGTCATTGCCACGGGAGACATAGCTGATAAAGCCGCGGTTGAACAGTACATGGATTTAAGGCTGGTATATGGATTACTTGATAAACCAGTATTCATAGTACCCGGAAACCATGACCATATTGGTGGCACCGATAACTTCGAGACCTACGTTGCACCTTTACAGTGGATGAGAATAATTGGTGATTTCCTCCTAATTGCTCTTAATAGCGGCTATAAAGGTTTTATTTCCATTGAACAAGCCAAGTGGGCAGCTATGACAATAATGAACAACACCGATAAGGTAAAGTTAATACTTATACACCACCCTCTATTCGCTTATGTCTATGATGATATTCCACACAGCTTTACTGTTGACGATAGTGACGAATTATTAGAACTGCTAAAAACCAAGAAGCCACGTTCAAGATATCCATATGTGTATACGAGTTGGTTAGAGAATGAGAAGGCACTAAAGATACTAGTAGACGCGATATACTATGGCAATGTTACAGCCATTCTCTCGGGCCATATCCACGTAGATAGTTACGCTGAAGTACGTCGCCCCAACGGGCCAACAACGCATTTTATTGTGGCGACAACTCTTGGCGGCCCAATAAGGCTTGAGAGAAACGATTACCATGGTTTCCGCCTAGTAATCGTAGGATCCGATGGTAGTGTTAATGTTTTAGGCCAGAATGTTCCCTGGGCTAGACACTCTAGCTACAATATAGAGGGTGTCGATGCTGTCCTCAAGGTTGGGCCTGGAGTATCGTCTATTATGTTTCGGATAAATGACCCAGATACGGCTAAGCTTCTACCAAAACTGAGACTCGCGGTCCCCGTACCAAAGGAGCTACGCGAAATGGAGTACAAAATCTACGCACCAGGATTCAGGAAGGTCTGGGAGAGGTGTACTGATCTCTATTGTGCAGTATACGCTATAACAGAAAGGGTCGAGGTAGGCAAGTGGTACGTGCTGGCAGTATACACAATAGAAGATCTCAAACCACCCTCAATAGTAGAGGTTAATATTCCCAGCAAAGTAACCGCCAACAAACCCATAGTGATATCCTATAGTGTCTCAGATGATGCATGGGGCATAGGTAGGACAGTGGTCGAGCTGGAAATAGATGGTCGAAAAATGGTTATCTACCCAGTAAGGTTTGATAATGAGTATCGTCTGAGCCTCCCACCATTGGGTAAAACTGGTATTATAAAAGCTAAGATAATAGTCTATGATGCCTCTGGTAAGGCAACAATAGTGGAGCGTACTATAGAAGTTGTAAAGTCGATGACACTTATACCCTCTCCTACTCAAGCACTGCAACCACAACCCATAACAACAAAGCCTACGATGACGCCAGTACATACAAGAACAATCACGTCGGTAATAACGACGACAAAGATAGAGTCCATAGAGATAACTGTAACGAGAATTCCGGAAGAACAAGAGATTAAGGAAATAACGCTGTCACAGCCGACAGTGCTAGATCAATCAATAGCTATTATAGCTTCCGTAGTAATGCTTGTACTTGCAGCAATAGCGTACATGATAATATACCGAGGCGAAAGGAGAGCATAGCTGGTCTGCTTGTCTTTTCAGAATCCTAACCCCTTCTTCCAGTAGTTAATGCATGTAGGAAAAGCGGTAGTCAGACCGGTGTAGAGGCCTACTAGGGAGAAAACACGGCTATTATCGAATAACTATGTTCAGCATGATTATTTAAAAATGGTTAGCAACCGCTATAACATCACGGCCCACTGTAAAGTGGTGGGTGTCATGAGGGCTATCTCAAAAACTATGGCTCTTGGGATAGTCATAGTAGTAATAGTTATTGCTGTTGCTGCTGCCCTTATCCTAACCCAGCCAGCAGCAACACCAACACCTACTCCACAAGCATCCCCCTCACCAACACCCTCTCCTTCACCAACAGCTTCTCCTAGCCCAGCCCCCGTTCAACCCGTGAAGGAGGAGACATTGTATATTGGTATGCCAATTAGTCTTTCTGGCAAGTATGCGACAGAGGGAACACAGAGTCTTATAGGAGCACTTGCCGCAGCAATGTGGATTAATGACAATGGCGGGATAGTGGTTGGCGATACTAGATATCGCATAGAAATCAAGTATTATGATGACGAGTCAAGCACAGAGCGAGTAACGAGTCTTGTCGAGAGACTAATAACTGTTGACAAAGTCAAGTTCCTTCTAGCCCCCTATGGTTCTGGCTTTACGTTCAAAGCCGCCCCCATAGCAGACAAGTATGGCGTTATAATGGTTAGCCATGGTGGTGCTAGTGATAAGATATTCCAGCAGGGATACTATTATGTAGTACAAGTACTAACTCCTGCATCAAGGTACTTCGTTAGTGTACTAGACATGGTAAAAGCCCTTGACCCAGAGGCGAAGAAGATCGCCATTGTGTACAAGGAGCATGAGTTCTCAAAAATGGTTGCACAAGGTGCAAAAGACTATGCAGAGGAACTTGGCTTCGAAGTAGTGTTCTTCAAGAGCTACCCTAAAGACGCTACAGACCTCACACCAATACTCCGTGAGTTAGCAGAGCTTCAACCCGATGTAATATTGGGGGCCAGCCACTTCCAGGATGGCCAGTTACTAGCTAAACAACTTGCTGAACTCAACATAAATGCCAAGTTGATAGCAATAACAGTCGCACCGGCTATACCTAAGTTCTATGAAGTACTAGGCAACTTAGCTGAAGGCATAGCATACCCTGCACAATGGGAGATAGGTGTTAAGTACGCTCCCGAAAACACGCCAGAAGGCTATGAATGGTACGGTCCCACCCAAGAGGAGTTCCTCCAATACTATAATCGTGCAGCTCAAAAACTAGGCAAGGAGGGCATGAAACCCTCCTACCATGCAGCCGAAGCAGCGGCAGCAGTACTCTTCATAGCCAAGGCCATAGAGAAAGCACAAAGCCTCAACCCAGACGATGTTAGAGAAACCATGAACAAGCTAAAGCTCTACACGTTCTTCGGGGAAATAGTGATAGACCCAGAGACAGGCCTCCAAATAGGCCATGACATGGTTGTTGGGCAATGGCAAGCTGGTGAAAAGAAGATAATATGGCCGCCTGAAGCTGCAAACTCCAAACCAGTCTATCCAATACCAACATGGGACGAGAAACGTGCTGGTAAACAAGCAGTGCCTGAAGGCAGCTAGACATAGCAATGAAGTGTCCATAGCTTAATAATATTATTTTTAATTTCCCGCTCCATTTGGTCCACCTCATTATCATCCAAACTATGGCTTCACACCTAGTGTCCGGTAAATAGCGTGGAAGAGGTAGATGCAGATGATAGAACAAGTTGTTAGCGTTATAGTATTTGGGCTCCTGCTAGGCGTGATATATGGGGTTATGACTGTTGGCCTTAACATCATCTTTGGTGTACTCAGAATAGTTAATGTAGGGCACGGGGCCTTCATGATGATAGGTGCATATACGACTTATTGGTTGTATACTCTTCTCGGGGTACCTCCTCCGGTTTCCATATTTGCTTCAGCAGCTATTGGCATTCTTCTTGGCCTCGGCTTCTACTATACTGTCGTACGTAGACTAGTAGGTGCACCGGAACTTGCTACACTACTAGCTACCTTTGCCATGGGTGTTTTACTACAGGAGATTGCCAAGAATCTTTGGCAACCAGATCCTAGAGGATTCACATGGTACGTGGGCTCAGTCGAGATAGCTGGAACAAGCATCTACGTCTCTAAGATTGCTGCAGCTGTTCTCGCCATTGTCATTGTTGCTATCGTCTATTTACTCCTATATAAGACTCGATTCGGCCTAGCTATTCGTGCAGTTGTCCAGGATCGCGAAGGAGCTCTAGTGGTAGGCGTAGATGTTGATAAGGTTTATGCATTGAGTTTCGCAATGGGTATTGCAGTAACCGTGGTAGCAGGCTCACTAGTAGCAATATACCATGCATCAGGAATACACCCATACATGGGCGAGCCCTATACCCTCAAGGCGTTCGTGATAGCCGTAATGGGTGGGCTAGGCTCTGTGACGGGCGCGTTTGTTGCTGGTATACTATTTGGTCTATTCGAGAATGCGTCTTACCCCTTCCTTAGCTGGCTAACCTCGGGTTTAGGCCTCGTCGACGCACAACCACTTGTACTCACTAGGTTCATTGCATTTACTCTCCTTCTTGCAATACTTCTTGCAAGGCCGCAGGGCCTACTAGGTGAAAGGTGGTAGTCATGGTGTTAAGTATAGGGGGTTTAGCCAAGACAGTACAATTGAGGACAGTAACGGTCTTCGCTAGAAACGTGTTGGCTAGATCCCTGCTAACGCTACTCGTCTATATAGCGCTAGCAGCCGTCTACACCGCTTTCCCAGCTTATAGCCAGTTTGTCTCAATGATACTCTTCTACGTTATACTGGGCCAGGCCTTCAACATGTTCATGGGCATGACGGGCTACGTTGATTTCGGCTACGTCGCCTTTCTAGCACTTGGCGCCTACGGCATAGCCGTGGCAGCAAAATACCTTGGTGTAACAGACTGGGCCATACTACCCGTAGGCCTTTCACTATCTGTCCTAATGGCGTTAATGCTGGCTCTAGCAGTCGGCCTCATCGCGCTCCGTCTCCGAGGCGCGTATTTCGCCATAGCAACGATAGGCGTCAATGAAGGAATACGCTACCTAATTGAGGGCGCTGGCATCTGGGGTGGAAGCCTAGGTATAGCGTTTGCTAAAGAGCTGAGACAGGGACTTGGCAGAGAAGGAGCAAACCTCCTAATGACAATGGTTGCAGACGCTGTCCTAGTAAGTGTCGGTGTCCTCGCAGTACTCCTTACAGCCACAATGCTCGTTACTAGAGTCGGATTCGCCCTACAAGCGATAAGAGAAGATGAGGATGCAGCACGCGCCCTAGGCGTAAACGTGACAAAGTATAAACTGATAGCATTCTCAGCGAGCGCATCCATAGGAAGCCTCCTTGGAGCAAGCTACTGGGCCCTCAAAGGCGCATACGTAGAACCCGACCACGTCTTTAACATTGGCTACACAGTAGAGGCCATAGTTATAGTCATGCTAGGTGGAGCAGGAACGCTACTAGGCCCCGTAATTGGAGGCATATTATATGGTTCTCTTAGCTATTTCCTAAACGTTATGATGCCAGGTCTGCAGCTACTGCTCCTGGCACCACTACTCCTTGCAGTTATAGTGGCGATGCCAGAGGGTATAGTGGGCATGATAAGACAAAGGCTACGCGATCCCCGCTTACGTGAGCTCATCACATAGCCTATCCACATATCTGGGTGGGATAGCTTGACCTTTCCAATAGGAGGCCTTTGCCCGTAAAGGTGACTAAACATGCCTGAGTTGCTCCGTCTTGAAAATGTTACCAAAAGGTTCGGAGGCATAATTGCAGTAAACAATGTTAGCTTCACCATCAACCATGGCGAGTTAGTAGGGATTATAGGCCCTAATGGTAGTGGTAAAACAACGCTCTTCAACTTAATTAATGGCGTCTATAGGCCGGATACAGGTCGAATATACTTTGAGGGCCGCGATGTGACAAATCTACCACCTTATGCAAGAGCGCGAATGGGTATAGCTAGAACCTTTCAAATACCGAGACCTTGGGGCGGCCTCACTGTTCGCGAAAATGTGGCTATAGGTGCTTTATTCGGTAAAGGCTCTACTAGCATCTTTGCCTTTGATGCACTTGAGGAAGCAGATGAGGTTCTACGTTTAGTTGGATTATATGAAAAAAGGTTTGAACTGGCGGCTAAGTTAACGGCACCGGAAAAGAAGTTGCTTGAACTTGCTAGAGCTTTAGCTATGAAGCCGAAGCTTCTCCTCCTTGACGAGGTTATGGCTGGTTTGAGCTCTGCTGAGATAGAAAAAATAGTAATGGTGGTTAAGAGAATACGCGATGAAATGAATATATCTGTTGTCGCACTAGTCGAGCACGTAATGAAAGCTGTGGTATCCTTTGCAGAGAGACTCATAGTGATGCATCAAGGTAAAGTCGTCCTTGATGGCAGCCTTGATGAGGTTATCCGCAGCCCTAAGCTGGCTGAAATATATCTCGGTGAAGAAGGAGCGAGACTAATTCAATCACTTATTCGTAGCTAGGCAAGAATCTTCCTATGGCTGGGGGGACTCAGCTAATGCTCGTTGTTGAAGACCTTGAATCAGGCTACGGTGAAATGCAGGTTCTCTGGGGTGTTACGCTAAGTGTTGGTAAAGCTAGTATTGTTGCAGTTCTTGGCCCAAATGGTGCTGGCAAAACAACGCTAATGAAGACAATCATGGGTATTGTGAAACCATGGCGTGGCAAAATAGTTTTCAATAACAATGACGTAACAAGGCTAAAGCCTCATGAGAAAGTTAAGCTTGGTATGACATTAGTACCAGAGGGTAGAAGACTCTTCCCTGAGCTAAGTGTTGAAGAGAATCTTATACTTGGAGCATATGTTCACGGAGGCCGTTTAGACAAGGTCTCTGACATGCTAGACCTAGTATACGCATTGTTTCCAATATTGCGTGAGCGTAGAAAGCAGAAGGCAGGTACACTAAGTGGTGGAGAACAACAAATGCTGGCTATAGCTAGGGCCTTGATGACTAAGCCTAGACTTCTCCTACTAGATGAGCCTAGCCAAGGAATAGCACCTAAACTAGTAATGGATATATTTACCGCATTAAAGGAGCTTAAGGAGACGCATGGGCTTGGAATACTCTTGGTTGAGCAGAATGTTGCAGCAGCACTAAAGATAGCAGACTATGTCTACATAATGGATATGGGTAGGATAATTAAGTCTGGAAATGTAGAGGAAATACTCTCCGATAAGGCCATTAGGGAAGCGTATCTCGGCTTCTAGCCTTAACACTCTAACTCGTTACGTATGGGCCAGCTTTATTAAGCCCTTGGCTCTCTTCTGCCCTTTACGAGGAAAGATAAGGGCTTGAGACACATAGCAGTACGTAAGATACTACGTGCTAAGCGCATGGTTAGAACACTAGATATTGTGGTTTCAATTTCTGCCATCCTCTCGGTTCTTGGCATACTACTCTATCTCCTAGTATATAATTCGGATGTCATACTAATGGAAGCATTCGTATGGCTTAGTGAAGCCATATCATTCCTTGGCCTCATGGTTGCCTTTCACCTAGCAGCGTCCCGTGCATTAGCATATCGTGCGCGCTACGAGTTCCTGCGCCTTGAAGCACTAGCTACACTGATAGTAGCCTTCATAGCTATGGGTATGACGGGTCTCGTAGTCTATAAGACTCTGGGGACATGGACTGTTAAGCCTACACCAATACTACTGTCTCTATATCCTCTTGGAAGCGCTGCTGTATCATTCATCCTAGAAAGGAGGGTTCATGAGATTTTTCATAAGATCGAAGTACACCTTGTCTCAATAAAGACTGTTGCACAGAAGCTGGGATTGGATGTTGTGTTTGAGGCTGCTGGTGGTATAGCTATAATATTGTCCAACCTCACCCACAACATTCTTGCGGAGAAACTAGTAGTACTAGCCACGGCTGCGTACGTGTATTATGGTCTGGCAGGAATAGTCTACGAGTCTATAATGTACCTAATAGGTGCAGGACCTTCGAGTGTTGTCGAGAAGACAAGACAAGACGTAGAGAAGCTCGTCCGCAATAAGTTTGGACGTAAACCCTCAAGGCTACGTGTAGAAACATTTGGCACTTTCTCCGAAGTAGAAGTATGGCTAGAGGCTCCTCCACACATGACCTTAGAAACTGCACACCGTATCTCCATAGGACTCGCACGTGAAATTGTACAGAAGGTTCCTGAGGTTATTAGAGCACTAGTAATACTATTTCCATGGTCTAAACCTATGCGTGTCCGCGAACCCGTGCTACGCGGCTTTGTTGCTGCGAGATCACGTCGGCCAAGAATAGCTACATCTTCAACTAAGCCTGCTATAGCACGACGAGGCCGTAGACGAACTAAGCAAAACCAGCAACAAAAACCACAAGTTATCGCGCGACTAGCTAGGCAACCTCAGCAGGCAGGGATACACACTAGCAAAGATGAGGCCACGAGCTCGACTAGCAAGGAACAAGGGACTCCAGAGACCTCCTCCTTGTCATAATACCTTATTATGAAGAACCCTCTTTCTGGAGTTCATTTCCTCTAGGCTTTATGCTGCGCAGGGGATCCCAGTCATAAGAGGTGTAGTAGGGTGTAGCATAACCTAAACCTATAGACAGTATCTCGGAAGGGTCGTTGTCTAGTAGTATGTTAGCTAGTCGTAAAACATTCTCGAGGCTGGGCTCTCGTCTAACCCTATGTATGATTCCACGATATTCAGGTCTTTCATCGATTAGACGGCGTACTATAGTCTCAAGGAGACGTCTTCCATCGCTATTCAACGTGTTATTAGGATCAAGGAATCTACGAGCTTCTTTCAAGAGAAGTATGATAGCACCACATAGGTCCCTCGGAACCCATTCCCTACACAAGACATGCATAACCAGTTAGCACCTATAATCGTCCCCTTCTACACCTAGACTATTAAGCCCCCTTTACGGCTTTCCGTTTCCTGGCGTCTAGGTAATGGGTGGTGGGGAATGGCTGTACCCGTGAAGGTTGAAGGACCACGTTTCGGTTTACCGGGTACAAGAATAGTGATTGCCCTAATAGCTGTGGTTGTCGCTGCGGTAATCATTGCATCAAATATTGTGCAAGCTGATGTTGGTGAAGCCATAGCTATTGTTGACCCGTTATCGGGTGATATTGTAAAGGTGATTATAGGGCCTGCATTCGATGTTAAAGCGCCATGGCAGTATACCAAAGAGGTCTATGTGGCTGTTAGTACTCTTACCTTTCGTGCAGAAGAGAATACAGCTATAGATGCCTTAACTAAGGATGGTGCAAGGATTAGTGTTGATGTAACCGTTAGGTACGAGATAAGAAAGGATCCAGACATAATTAGGACTATTGTTAAGAAGTATGCCACAGCTCCTCGACGAGAAATCGAGCAAAATGTTATGGCCCCTATTATTAGGCAGGTTGTACGAGACGTTATAGCCAAGTATAGTCTTACTGAGGTAATAGAGAAACGTGATGAGCTAAGCCAAGTAATAGTATCAGCGTTACGCGAAAGGCTGCAAGAGGATGAGACAATAAGGTTAGCAGTAAATATCATTGATATAGCTGTTCGTAGAATAATGCCTCCTCAATCAGTACTTGATGCTATAGAGGCTAAGCTTAAAGCACAGCAAGAGGCACTAGCTGCACAGTATCAGTTACAGAAACAGATAACATTAGCTAATGCGACTCGTATGAAACTAGTAATTGAGGCTCAAGGCGAGAGAGAGGCAAGAATAATACGTGCACAAGGTGAGATGGAGGCAATAAGGCTTATAGCGGAGGCACTGGGTAACCGCACGGATCTTCTCATAGCATACCTCTTTGTACAAAACCTGCCCAAGTACAATGGCACCTTAGTAGTGATAATGGCACCACCTACAGGAAATCAGACACAATTACCATTCTTCATGATACCTATTGGTAGAGGCTAAAGATGAGCCATGAGCTATAGTCTTTCACGTAAAGCAATGCATATCGCCATTACTTTAGTATCGATACTAGGTGCTTTGCTAGTCCTACAAGTACTAGGCATGGCACGTATACCGCAATTTATATTCCTACTTCTAGGCCTTATGGCGGCAGCCTCAATAGCAGTTACACTGATAACATCACCATTGGAACCTAGGCGTAAGGCAGTG
>JALTZQ010000148.1 GCA_027046105.1 Pyrodictiaceae archaeon | reverse complement strand
GAACTCTACACCGCCCATACTTACTAGGCTGCGAGGATCATATCCCATACCTGCATGCTCCGAAGGCGTCGCCAGCGACACTACGTAGCTGAAAAAACTGGTTATAGAGGCGATTTCCCATGGCTTAGGCATACTCGAGACATAAATGTTGCCGCTTAATACCCTCCAGCGAGGCCCTGCCATAGCCCATACCCATTACCATAAGGGGCTTGTCAACCACGATCCATACCAGGACAATGCCAAAGAGATAGGGTAATATTAGCCAAGCCCCTCCATAGAGTGGAGAGCCTCTCTACACTGGTGTTTTTGGTCTTGGCTCGTGGTCGTTTAAGGATAGTGCTTCTCGAGTCACCTTTAGAGCTTGTTCCCGAGGAGATCCGAGACCATCCACAAATAGTCCGCTATGCTAAGCGGTTCGAGATAAAGCCCAGTGAGACACTGCTGGATAAAACCTATCACTATCATGCAATGGCCTCTCTACCGCGTAAGTGGAAGCGAGGACGTCCCGATATAGTTCATTTCACGCTTCTGCTTCTCCAGGACTCTCTTTTAAACCAGCAAGGCTTGCTCGAAGTCTACATCCACGTCATAGATGGACGTGTTTTCCACGTTAAACCAGAGACCATACTACCGAAGCACTACGACCGCTTCAAGGGCCTTATGGCCCAGCTCTTGATACATAATCGTGTACCACCACGTGGTAATGCCCTTATCTACAAGGTGGCTGATAGCCTTAGCGAGTTTATTGAGGATCTAGGCGGCCTCATACTCCTATGGGAGCGTGGTGAGAACACTACGATAGGCCATGTGGTTAGTGAGGCTCTAGAGACAGCAACACCTATAGGCATAGGTATGTTTCCTCGTGGCGATTTCGAGAAAACCACGCTAAGACTAGCCAAGAAGAAGTATAGCCTCTATAGGGGAGTACCTCTTAAGGCATGGACTATTGCCTATAGGTTACTCTGTGCAGCAGAAGCCGTTGCAACAAAAACACCGTGTACCACATGAAGGGTCAGATCCCCGTATACATCATAACTACCCCCTCCAGCTTATCCATGCTGGAGGGGTTTCAGTCCTTCCAAGCCTCGCCATCCCCTGCTAGACGCTCCTAGACTACCCGGTTGCTTGTATTTCGTTTATTTCGTTATATCTAGTTATGCCTGGTCTGAGCCTGTACCAGCACCATTGAAGACGTTTAGTGCTTCTACAAGGTATTTAGCTATCCTTTTGCCCTTCTCCGTTAACTCAATACACGTACTCGAGCCACAATGATATAAGTGTGCTAAGCCCATCAGGGCCGCCTCCCTAGCACTACGATAAGCTGTTCCAACGCCAACACCGTATCTTGGAATTCGGTGTATAGGCATTGCGCCATGCTCATACAGTATTGCTAGTATTCTTAGTACACCTGGCTTCCCCAGTAGGCTATAGCGGTTAGTCTGCAGGATACGACACCCAAGTCATTAACTATCGGGCGTTGTTGGGTTGAAAACACTATCCCCTAGATTGCTATGGTGGAAAAGGCTATAGATGTCTATGAGGGGTTGATGTATATTTCCTCCCCATCCTCCGGAGCAATACTGTATCTTCCTAGTACTAGATATTTGTTCTAGGAGGATACTATTTTCATACTCGTATATGTTGTGGTTATAGTGGGCGCCCACATCGCTTATAAAGGGGCTCTTGTTAGGTTCCCCTAACAGTCTGGGAGGGGCAGGGTGGCGCATCACCATCACCACCACGATGTAGCCGTAGACTATCACCTCCGTGAACGTGGAGAACCACTCATTGCACTCATAGGCAGCCCTAACGTGGGTAAGAGCACGTTGTTCTACCGCCTAACTGGGAGATATGTTTGGGCCTCAAACTTCCCAGGCACAACGGTCTCAATCGAAATGGGCCGTATTAAGCTACATGGACATGATGTTCTCGTTGTTGATACTCCTGGAATGTACTCCCTTGTACCTCAGAGTGAAGAGGAAGCTATAGCACGACGTGTCCTTTTCGAGCTAAAACCAGACATAGTTGTACATATCGTTACAGCTACCGAACTGGAAAGGATGCTAACACTAACGCTTTTACTTATTGAGGCAGGGTATAGGCTTGTACTTGTAGTTAATGCTATCGACGAGGCTGAAAAGAGAGGACTACATGTAGATACTAGCAAGCTCTCGAAACTCCTTGGAGTACCTGTTGTGGCTACTATTGCTACGCGAGGGAAAGGCGTAAATGAGTTGCTACAAGTGATTGGGGGCCTACTACACTCTGGAAAGGATGGTTTTCGCACGCGTAAGCTAGTATCACTACCATCTATAGTAGAGGAGGAAGTTGAGCAACTAGCAGCTATGTTGAAAGGATCCTATCCTATACCGAAGAGGATGGTTATTCTTCTCGGTCTTCTAGGAGACCGTGAGGTTATGAAATGGATTCGAGAAAGAGAGGGCACACAGGCTCAGAGGGTTATAGAGGCTATTGAGAGGCTTCACAAAGACTATTTTGTTGTTGTTGAGGAGGCTTACCGTAGAACTGCTGAGAGGATAGCAGGTGAGTCTCTTGGAAAAATGATTACTCGTAGACTTAACTTGTTTGACCAAATACTTGTCCACCCGATTACTGGTAGTTTCGTAGCATTCCTTGTCCTTCTAGGCCTCTACTACTATGTTGGGGTGCTTGGTGCTGGTGAGGTAGTAGATACCATAGAGTCTTTCTACGAGGAGAATATTAACTCGATTATAAACGCCATATTTGCACG
>JALTZQ010000147.1 GCA_027046105.1 Pyrodictiaceae archaeon | reverse complement strand
TCGACAATTTCCTTTATACTTGGACCCTCTCTAACAATGAGCTCATATGACACCCGTACAACGGGCTTCTCAATTTCAATCATTTCCTCTATGCGTGCTGGTGTTGCTACAACGACGACCTCAGCAGGTATGCGTCGCAAGGTCTCCTCTAAGTGCTTAAGCTGTTCTGGAGTGTAGCCAGTTGTTGGTACAACGGGGCCCATGTGTGGGTATTCCTCGTACATCCTCCTTATTATACCCATTGCATAGGGTTTGGGATCAACAATTTCAGCACCATACTTTCTCGCTGCAACATATCCTGCGGCATAAGGTGCACCACCATGAGTTACTGTTGGTGAGTCCTCAACTACTACAGCCTTCTTGCCTTCTAGAAGCTCTGGTTTATCGACAATAACCTCCATGTCAGCTAGGACTATTTTAGCTTTAGGGTTAACCCTCTTAATATTTCCTACAATCTTTTCCACGTCCTCCTTCTTAGCCTCTGAAACCTTGTTAACTATGACGGTGTCAGCAAGTCTTACATTTACCTCCCCAGGGAAGGCCCCAACTTCTAAGCCAGGCCTCATTGCATCAGCTACTGTGATCATATACCATGGCCTAATAAATGGGAAATCATTGTTACCTCCATCCCATAATACTACATCACCCAGTTTTTCTGCCTCAAGCAGCACGAGCCTATAGTCTACACCTGCCAACACAGGTACATCAAGACCTATGTATGGCTCGTACTCTTCACGCTCCTCTATAGTTAAGGGATATTTCTTCAAATCATCTCTACTCCTTATCACTATCACGTTCTTCTTCTCTAAGTCGCCATATGCCATTGGATGTCTTACTGCTACGGGTTTAATTCCCCGAGCCTTAAGTTCACGCACTAATGCTCTTGACACAGTACTCTTACCAGCACCAGTCTTCACGGCTGTCACAGCTATTACTGGACGAACACTATTTAGCATTGTCTCATTAAGGCCTAGTATTCGGAAGTCTGCTCCCGTAGAGAGAACTAACGCTATCTTTTGTCCAAGCTCCTCATAAGTGAGGTCACTGTAAGCCAGTATTACTTCATCAATGCCAAGCTCACGTACAAGTCTCGGCAATTCCTCCTCTGGATATATGGGTATACCCTCGATATAGCGGGACCCAGCTAAGCTTGGAGGAAATCTCCTATTCTCGATGCCAGGTATCTGTGTTGCTGTGAATGCAACAACCTCGTAGTCGGGGTTATCCCTTAAGGCTACGAGAAAGTTGTGAAAATCCCTGCCACCAGCCCCCATAACTATTACACGACGTGGTCTAGGCAAGCCTAGAAACCACCTCACCCTAGAGGCGGAGGTTAAACGCGTTTGGGGAACGCGTCCCTCACTTGTTGTCCATGCCTCTAGTTGTAGGAGGAAAATTAGTACTAAATGTAACAATTGTTTCAGAAGCCTTGTGCGCATCTACAACGATCTTGTTCCATTTATAACTATACCTGACATTTTATCCACGTAGCCTTGGGTATGACACCACTTTGCTACATAGCGAAGGACTCCTGGAAGACGTGACGGATAAACTACAATGCCGTGGCTGCGCAGACGAGATGCTATAGTCTCTTGGCTACGCCCAACATTATATGCTACTATTGGTGTCCATGGTTTGGAGAGTACTGGTATGCCTGCTTCTGAAAGAAGTATTGTAAACCTCCTAGCAAGATACATCAGATGATTTGCTAAGGTAGTTAAGCCCTCTCTACCTAGCATTTTCAGCCCCATATAAGCTGTAGCAAGTGAACTACCAACTCTTGTCCAGAGTAGACTCTGTTGTCTACCGCTGGGCATATATGGTGCTTCAAAGAATGTATAATTCCATAGCTCTTCGTCATAAACCACTAGCAAGCTTGAAGGAGCTGGTGCGAATAGTTTATGGGGATCCATTGTTATGGCTGATATGCCGGGCAAGCGTAGCAATCTCTCCATACCCATACCAACTAGTATTAGTCCTCCAAAAGCTGCATCAACGTACAGGGGTACATTGTATTCGTGCGCTAGTTTTGCTAGTTCCTCGACAGGATCAAGTGCACCATTATCTGTTATACCTAGTGTGGCAACAATAGCAACAATGTCTCTATGTTCACTGTGTCTGCGCAGTAGTTGTTCAGCTGTTCCCACATCAACTCTTAGATCAATGTCTACTGGGATCTCTATACAGTTTAAGCCAAGTACCTTGCAAGCCTTGAAGACACTTGCATGAGCAGATTTTGGCGCCAAAACCATTCCATGACGTGGTTTTCTTGCTTCACGTAGCGCGTAGAGTGCAGTTAACGTAGATTCAGAAGCACCATAGGTAACCATCACCTTTAGCCTCGTAGTCCCCAGTAAATCTTGTACAAGACTATTTAATCTCCTTGATAGCTCCTCTAGCGAGTGAAAAGTGTCCGTATCATTTAGGTTAGTATCAGAGAAGAGCATGTATGCGTGAAGAATAGCTGGAAAGGGTTCTGCAAACATACTACCAGCTACACTACAGGGTCTCGGATCCTTTAGCCGTAGATCTGCCAATTCCTCTAGTATACTCACAACACGATTATAGTCAATCCATGAGGGCATTCTTAGCTTCGCCAAGAGCTAGCGCCACTCTGCTCACAACACTCACATCGGGGTTCTTGAAGCTAGCTGTAAGTCTTTCCCCATCTACATCTACCCTTCCTCCCAATGACACAAGTCTATCAGCTAGGCGAGCTACATCATTGGGGTTATTGCCATGATATATTACAAGCAT
>JALTZQ010000146.1:19949-44146 GCA_027046105.1 Pyrodictiaceae archaeon | reverse complement strand
ACTTGGAGAGGCCTACCCCAAGGGGGTCCTGGGCCCTCTTGGGTACCTGGGTAGTGGGTGGGCTGGTCTTCTTTCGGGGCTTGTCCTGGAGGGGAGGGGCCGTTAGGTAGTGTTACTGTTTTCTCTCCTTTTTCTGGTTTATGCCTGGTGGGATTTTTGTGGGGTTTTTCATGTGTTTACATTGTTTCCTGTATAGCGTCGAATTATGTCGCCAAGCGCTTGGTAGTAGTAGATGGGGTCTACTTCTTCGACGCGGGCGTCTTCTACGTCAACTATGAGTATTGAATGTAATCGAGCCTCATGGAGATCCTTTAAGGGTACTGGTGGGTTGTGGTAATATCTATCAACGAGTCTTTTGAGTTTTTCGAGTTCCTTCTTTGATCGTGCTTTTGGCGGTTTTAGCAGTATGCCTGGTATAGGGGCAGCATAGTATGGTGGTATTGCTAAGGTCATCTTTGCAGCGTACTTACCATACCTAGCTATTTTGCTTACTATACGTGCCTTCAGATAACTTAGTGGATCAACTGCATTGCTTGGTGGTGTGAAGCCTGTTTCCACCTCAACTACTAGTGTTGAGTCCGCCTTTACACCATAGATGTCACAAACCAGATCATTGTCCAGTTTATACTCTACTTCAACAAGCTCGTAGCCTTTACGTATAAGGAAGCCTGCCACCACAACTTCCATGACTGAGTGGTTTGTCTTGACAAGCCCTCTAGAGAATAGGTTAACAAGCTTGTCTATGATTCCTCCTAACTCTTCCTCGAGACCTAGTAAGACAGCTACTCGTTCCATGTCGCGTTTGAATAGCTCTATCCTCGAGGCCAGGCCTTACGCCCCAACTGGACATGGCTTACCTGGTAGTACGTGTTTATTCCTCTCTAGCTTGGATAGCCTCCCCTAAGCCTAGTAGTTTTGCAGCTTTATCGTATACTTGATCCAGCTTGACGCGTATACGGAAGACGCCCATACCCACGTATTTCATTGTTAGTCCAAGCTTTTCCGCTATTCTGCGTGCAGGCGTATTCTCACTGGAAATGTATGCCTCTATGACCTCTATGCCTCGCTTATAGGCTTCTAGGGCTAGTGCTGCAGCAAGTCTTGTCCCAAGTCCTTGCCTACGATAGTTAGGGTGAACGGTTACAGCTATTTCACCAATCTTTCTATTCTTAGCAAATAGTTCACCTACACCTATTATCTCGTCACCGAGTACAGCCATGAGTACGAAGCCATAACGGTTTAGAGGCCCCAACATCATGTCGACATGACGGGTAAAATCTTTGACGGGATGGAGAAACCGGTAGTATATGGTCTCACGGTCAAGCCCTGTGTAGAATCTGATAAGCTTCTCCCGATCCTCGGGCCTAGCAAGTAGTATGCGTACACTTCCGGCGGGTATTCTATGTTCAGCTATTATTCCTTCACTCACACCGTTGACCCCCTATAGAGACGGTGATAGAGGAGGGTAATCTTAGCTATTCCTCTTCTTTTCCCTGCCAGGTTAGCTGCCTATCTCTACTTTGCAGCCTAATTCGATTGTACAGAAAAAGAGGCATGCATCAATAACTGCACTAGTTTCTATTTCGGCTACTCCTCCTGGAGGGATGACAGTGGCTGTGTGGTTTATGTAAGCGCGTATTGGTATGGTAAGATTATTAACTAGGATTAGTGTGCCATTTCCTTTCATGATCTCTACTTGTTTAAGGCTCTTGCAAGCCTCCTCCCTATATCCTTGCCAATGTAGAAGTATAACTGCCAAGAGTAATAATAGTATGGCGACTTGAAAGACGCGTTTTCCTATTGAAAAGTTTTGGTTCAGCCTCATGTGTTAACCCTCGAAGCAATAATTTATAGGTCAAAGCTTCTTCATCATAACCTCTAGTTTGTCTAAGTCTATGAGGGCGTAATACCCCTTAGCGAGTGGGCCAGCGTTGACGACTAGGGTGTCGCCTAGCCTGGCATAGCCTCGCGCCTCATGTATGTGGCCACAGAGGTACAATAGTGGTCTATACTTCTCTACAAGCCTCCGTGCCTCATACAACCCGGCATGTACACGCAGGAATGTCTTATCAACTACACCGTGAGGAGGGTGATGAGCAAGAACTATCAACGGCTTCTTGAGCTCACCATACTCTTCCAGGAGCCGCTCTACCCTTTCAACGCTATTAACGGGTTCACGACCACTAATACCAGCGACATAGTAATCTCCAATATCCAGTACTTCACCCTCAACATTAAAGCCGTTATCGCGTAGGAGACGCGCTATATATTGATCATCCATGTTCCCAGTAACAGCAAAGACTTTTCCAGCTCTTGATAAAGCCTTGACAAGACCACCATTACACTCAATATCGCCGCTAAGAAATAGAGCTTCAACTCGTCCAGCATATTTCTCGATCAACAACTCTAGGTTGTGGAGACGACAGTGAATATCACTCACATGAAGTATAAGTCTCGCCATAACTGACCCCCGGGATCTCAGCACCTTAATCCTGGTTTCCTAGTCTCAAATTCAGCTATTATCCCTGCTAAAACCCTCTATTTCGTGAGCCTACTTTTTGTAAGCTAGGTATAAGCTAGTCATGTTGGTACTGTGTTCTCGTTTCTAAAGTATCAAGACGCTATTGTTCTATAACAAGGCTTCTAAAAATGGGGGTCTAGGCTAGGAGGCGATGGGCTTGGTGTTACTAGTAGTTAAGCCCTCAAAGAAGGTTTCGGGAGTATTCAATGGTTTACCGTCAAGACTTGCCGCGAAGATCTTGGCCTCAATGGCTAGTCTTGGCCGTGTTGTGCTACATGATGTTGGTAGAGCTGGTTTAGGCTATCTTGATGTTTTACTTGCTAAGTTAGGGGTTAGTGTTGAGTGGATTGGTGATACATTTGTTGCTGAAGGCCCTAGTGGCAACAAACCTGTACAGGCAACTATCAATATAGGTTGTGATTACGTAGCTCTAGGTTTCAATGCAGTATTAGCTGTTGCTGTAGCACCTCCATTTTCCAGAATAGTGTTTCGGGGCAATTGTGACTGGCTGAAGAACGTGGACCTACGTGGCATAATAGAGGCAATAACTGTTATGGGTGGAAGGGCTTGGCGCGGAAACATGTTATCAAGGCTTTTGGTCGTTGAGGTTCCGGGATCGAGGACCGCATATCCAAGACTGTGGAGATTCACTAGTCGTCTTCCATGGAGTAGTGTTGCAGGTATCATTACAGCAGCACCCATTGTAGGTGATGTTACGATTATTTTCCAGCGTAGTGTGGATGTGGGAGTTATAGAATTAGCATCATCAATTCTATCTGAGAACGGCATTAGTATTAGTGTGTCTGGGGATTTCTCCAGGATACGTGTTAGCAAAACGAGTAACTTGGATCTCGAAGTTGTATGTCCTAAAGGCTATTTTGAGACAGGGCTTCCAACCCTATTAGCTAGGTTAGGCGAGATAAAAGCGCAAGGGCTTCCACGAGCCCTTGGTGGTGAAGAAGAGGTTCTCAACATACTTAGTACAGCGGGGCTAGCTGTCAGCCGTGAATGTAGTAACAAAGAATGTGCTGTTAAGGCCTGGTGGAGCGGTGAGTCTCGAGGACTAGTATGGAACATCTCTAAACGAGAATACGTACTTCCCCTTCTATTAGCCATAGCATCGGTCATGGGTTCGTCTGTTACGGTCTCGGGCATCAGTAAGAGAAGTTGGCCTCTACTCGACAAGCTGGAGGATCTTATGCAAAAGTTTGGTATTAAGGCAGTTATGGAGGAGAATAGACTATTTGTTATCGGTGTTGATAAGCCTGAAGAGCGGATATATTGTCCTGCTGGTATGGAGGAGTTTTGTCTAGCCTTGAGTTTGGGATTATTTGTTCGTTCAGAGAAGGATGTAGTGATTGAGCTTGCGGAGAACCCTTCACGCATACTACCTGGCTTCACGGAATCGTTATGGTCCATAGGGGTTGAGCTAGAGGTTTCAGGGTGAGAGACTAGCTCGCCGACTCTCTATGTTGAGTTCTCTAGGCTTACATGTGAGACAATGGAGACCCTTAGCTACAACGGCGATGTACGACCAACCTGTTTCTCGATGGATTTGTTTCATGAGAAAGTTTACATAGACTCCGTGCTCGGTGTCAATATAGAATGTGAGGTTCCACGAATGCTTCTTCTCCTCGGTCTCATCAGCTAAGCCCGCTATTACCTCCATATAGTCCTTTGCCCTTCTTGAGGGTACTCTTACTACCACGATCTCGTAGTCTAGTTGGAGAATTGTTGCACCACCCATATCCTCAGCTACTCCCGAGACATAGTCGAACACTTCCCGTATTGTGAGTAGAGCCTCCTCTAGATATTCCTCGGGACTTAGACCCTCAAGCCCCATCGCGGTTAGCGCACCAGGGGCTCTAAACCCGTCTGGAGCCACTTAATAACGTCATCCCTGCCTTTGCGGATTAATAGCTTAGACGCTATCGACTAACTATGGTATCCTGGTTTGAACATTTTAGCTCTGTACATGCATGCAGCCCTACGATAGCGTTATTGGATACCTGCTTGCGTGGGATTCCCACGGTGTCCTGCACTGACGAGACAATATCGTATAGTAGTAACAAACGACGACTGCTACCTTTCACGAGGACTATACCTGCTCTATGAGGCGGTGAAGGATCTAGGTGAAACAAGGATCTATACAACAGAGTTGCCACGTAGCGCAGTAGGACATGCAATTTCATTTAACAAGCCTCTAAGACTCTATCAAACAGAGTACCTCGGCTACAAAGTGTACGTGACCGATGGGACACCCATAGACGCTCTACACCTAGCCATAGGTCTCCACGGGTTTCGTCCCGACCTTGTTCTCTCAGGTGTTAATATAGGTGAGAACCTCTCCTTGCAACATATTTACTATAGTGGAACTATTGCAGTAGCGCTGGAGGCAGCACTATATGATATCCCAGCGGTGGCGTTTTCAGCAGATATAACTACCCACAAAGAGTTCACGGATCCACGTTTAGCTGAACCAGTCAAGGTAGTTGCACGGGTTCTTGCAAGGTATATCCTAGAGTATGGAATGCCCAATGGCATTGATGTGATTTCGGTAAACTTTCCATCACCTATGTCAATAAGACCATGTGTGCGCATAGCAAGAGCCGCGCGACGTCGATGGACGCCATGGTTTGAACAACGCCAGGATACCAGGGGGAGACCATACTACTGGTTACATACTGTACCCGTGGAACCCGATCCAGACACCGATGTATATGCAGTGATGAGGGAGGGCTGTATAGCAGTAACGCCACTAGCCATAGACATGAATATTGACCGTGAGGCACTGATTCTTAAAGAGATAACAAATAGCATTGAAACAGAATTGCAGGCAATAAAATTGTAGATAGCATAGTAAAGCCACAGAGTATGGTTCAGTCGTTTTCAAATTACGGTTAATTACGTTTAAATCTCCTAGACAAGAACCCCCGGTGTACATGTGGGCCGCTGAGCGACGGGCTATACGCTGAACCCCAGCCCTAGACGTTGTGGTGGGGGATGTAGTGGAGCCGCGGCTGTGCCTTCATTGTGAGGCCCTCCTTTCCCTTTACATGTGTTATGGTTTTAGGGTCAACGTGCGATGGTGCTAGAGACTATAGTGACCTCCCTCAAGGGGCGTGACAATGTCTTGACGGGTGGCAGTGAGCCTGTAAGAATTAGGAGAGTACGGCGAAACGACCTTGATGCGGTGATAAGAATTAATGAGCTAACTCTCCCAGAGCATTATCCTAGATGGTTCTGGGAGGATCATCTAGAGAAATGGGGTGAAGCATTCTTCGTAGCTGAAGTCGGTAATACAATTGTAGGCTATGTTATGCCTCGTGTAGAGTATGGTCTAGGAGTAGTTGTGCAAGGCATTGTTAAGAGGGGCCATATAATATCAATAGCAGTGCTTCCAGGTTATCGTAGAAGAGGTATAGGCCGCTTACTCATGGAGCATGCAATGAAGGCTCTCCGCGAAATCTACGGATGCAGGGAGGTTTACCTTGAGGTTAGAGTCTCGAACACACCAGCTATACGTTTGTACGAAAAGCTGGGTTTCCGTAAAGTTAGAGTTATACCGGCCTATTACCTGGATGGTGAAGACGCTTATCTAATGGCGAGACCTCTCGAAGAAACCTAAGAACCTAAGGAGGTAAGCTCTACGGGTAAGCTATAGAGCTCCTCACGTACACCAAGAGTATCTCTCGCTAGCTCATTTACAAGTCTATGGATCTGTTTTAGGCTAGTATTCTCTTCATGACTTGGATTCCAGAAGATAACCAAGATCACATTTACCCTACCACCACTAGCTAGTGGTGGTGCGAAGACCCTAACCTCTCTCACGCCATCCATGGATTTCAGCTCATCAACTAGACGCCATAGCTTTTCATGAAACTCCTTATACTGGCTAGCATGGACTTCGAACACGATACTCTGTACTAATGTTGGCTCCTTTATTCCCGAAGTATTAGCGGTCATTGTGGCCATCCTAGCACCACCCAACGGCAATAGCTATTATTGGAGCAATACACTTCTATCAGGGCATGCACTCGTGTGGGGGTTGATAAGGATTTACGCATACTAGTTGATAAGCCGTGGGCCTAAACGTCCAGACAAGACATACCACGTACTATATGGTTTTTCTCTTGCTCCTCTTATCGGGCAGGGTATACGTCTGGCTAAATAGGAAGTATGGAGAGTTTCATTAATCATATACTTCGAGTAAGGCCTGCCTAGAGGCTGAAGAGTGTTACATACTCGTAGTTTCTTTCAGCGTGTTGCTGGCTGTGCCGCTATAATGGTTGGTGCAGTGTATCTTTTGACGATGTTAACACCTAGATAGACTATTGGCGTATCGAGGACTGCTATGATTATTTTTGCTAGCCACTGGCCTAGTATGATGAAAGGCAGCTGATCTGTTGGGAGAACACCATAGAATGCTATTAACGTGAAGAGTGTTGTGTCTATGAGTTGGCTTATAGCTGTACTGGCGTTATTCCTTAGCCATAACCATCGTCCTTTCGTCAATTCCCTCCATTTCCAGAAGGCCCAGACATCGTGGTGCTGGCTTACAAGGTATGCTATGATGCTTGCGGCAACAATCCTATACTGAAGACCTAGAACCTTGTTTGCGCATGCAATTTCCTCTTCAGTCATAAATGGTGCTGGTGGTATGAATGAGTCGAGTGCTACAAGCAGTAGCATTACAAGCTCGGCAGCTAGCCCTCCCCACACTACGTATAGTGCTCTCCTCTTACCATAGACCTCGTCAACGATGTCAGTTATAGGGAACGTTATTGAGTAAGCTATTGTGCCCGCTGGTACGAGTAGCAGTGGTATGCCAAACCAAACTTCTATTTTAGCAGCAGCTGCTAGGTTAGCGAAAACTATGGCCCCACCAAATATTGCTGAGAGTAGTGAGAGTGCAATGAAATCCCTCTCCGTGAGCTTGGCTGAGCTAGACATCTGGGAACATCCCTCTTCGCACTAGTTTTTGCAGAGGTCACCCAAACTCCTGTAGCGCAGCCAACCTGTTTAGAGGGGTACTATATAGGTTTCCATGTTATTTGTTCAGCTTACCATACAATTGTTAAAGTAAAATCATTGTAGGCGAGGAAGCAATGCACCAATAAAGTTTAACTCGTGTCCCTCCTCTAGCCTTCACTTCAGTGACTCTCGAATAATGGCTAATAGTTTGGTCACTGCATCGATAGCGTTAAGGCCGAAGACACGTATCATTGGCTCCTTCCCCCAATCTCCTTCGTCATAGACTATGTCGGGTATCTTCTCACTGAAGACCGTTGCTGCGATCCACTCCATTGTGGATTTATCCTTGGCCCTGCTCTCTGGTGGCTCTTTGCCCCTATCGACTTTTGCTAGTTGGTATCCTAGCTTTTCAGCTGCCTCAACTAAGCTAGGACTATACCTTATATTTACGACGGCTCGCCAGGGAGCACCATTTTCCATAGCGGCTAGTAGTAGGCGTGCTAGATGGTCAGAGGCACCAAGCTCTACTTGTTGAGTTGTTCTTAGTCCTTTGGGTGTCTTGACTATTCTTCCGAGTACAGCAGCTACATCGTTTATAGTTCTAGCATATTGTGGTGGTAGTGCTTCAGCAATATTTATCCCTACTTCGGGTGCGTACTGGTAGACGTATTGTTCATTGGCTAGGAGTTGGGCTAGGGCTTCTCGGACATTCTCTACAATGCGCCATCTCCATGCATCAATCTCGAGCCAAGCCATTGGGTTTACGGGACAGTGGCCCCCACCTAGTTTAAGGCCGTAGTCTATAGCCATTGTTATTAGCTTCTTTGCCACCGCTATCGCATCTTCTAGGCTCTTGCCCTTGGCAAGCTCTGCTGTGATAGCAGCTGAGAAAGAGCATCCCGTCCCATGTGTGCATCCTCCTCTTACTCTAGGAGCGCGATACTCCCTATACTTGCCATCATGATACAAGACGTCAATGCTTTCATCACCATCTAGGTGTCCACCCTTAACTATAGCAGCCTCAGCACCATACTCCTCTACTATTATCTTAGCAGCCTTCCTAGCATCCTCTATACTCTTAATCTCTAGCCCAGTAAGTCTTTCAGCCTCCATACGATTTGGCGTTACTAGTGTTGCACGTGGCAAAATCTGCTTTACAAGCGCATCAACAGCATCTGGGCGAAGAAGTGGTGCCCCGCTTTTAGCCACCATTACCGGATCTACTACTAGGGGAAAGTCATACTTCTTCAACGTAGATGCTACGGCCGATATTATGTCGCGGTTGCTTAGCATTCCAGTCTTTGCAGCATCTACACCAATGTCCTCGGCAACAACCTCAATCTGTTTAGCGACGACGTCTGGGGGGATATCGTGGACTGCGTAAACACCTAAGGTGTTTTGTGCAGTAACGCTAGTTATAGCAACAACACCATGTACGCCTAGAGCAGCAAAGGTCTTCAAGTCAGCCTCTATGCCTGCTCCCCCACCAGAATCACTACCAGCTATAGTAAGAGCAACCGGTACTCTACGACTCATACATTACCACCATATGTTTTGGGTCTGGATACACAATCCAGTTATAGGTTTGAGGATTGCAGGGTAATGTATGGATTAAGCTGGTGGTGCTATCTTTTCAATAGACACACGAGCAGTCTCAATACCCCTAGTGTACCAATAAAGCGATGCAGCGAGGCCAATAGCCCAGAATAGCCATATCGCCATAAATAGCTCATGTATTGTTGCAGCAGCCTCAGCAAAGACTATGGCAGCTCCAGTAATACCGGTAAGACCCGTTAGTAGTCCTACAACTGACGCTCGTACACCTGTCGGGAAGAGCTCGCTTTGGAGTACACTAAGACTCGCCCATGCCCACTCTGAGAACACCATATTCACAAATAGCGTTGCATAGAAAAGTTGTGGTAAGCCAATCGTGTGTACTATGTAGAGGGCAAGGGAGGAAACTAAGCCTCCTATAAATGCAGTTACCACACTTATCCTCCTACTACGATCAATGAATGGTATGAGGAGAAAAGCACCTATTGAGGCACCAAGATTAGCTACGAATACAACATAGGCTACAGCCTCAACGCCGAAGACGAAACCCGGGGCATAGGGTAGATAGTAAGCTGTGACGTCATAGGTTACATACTGTGCTATTGTTACGGCTGCCAATACGAGAAACCTTGTACGATACCTTGTTAAAGCCTCAGCAAGCCCTACGGCTTGTTGAGGTGGGGCCTCAAGCACCATGCTATTAGCGTAGCCTGTCAGTTCTCGTACTATCCTCTCGGCATCAGCTCTACGCCCCTTCAGTAAAAGCCATCGGGGGGATTCAGGGAATCCGAAGCGGGCAATACCTGCTACAATGGCTGTACCCAGAGCTGAACCCAGTAAGTACTCGATTTGCGTAGTTACATCCTCGGCTATAGCAGCATAGATAATCATTAATCCAGCTATTAATGCGGCACCAATGTTCCAGAAATTAGTTGCAAGCATTAGTGCCTTTCCACGATGCCTTACCGGTGTAAGTTCAGCTATGGCAGCGTAGGCAGCACCAAACTCGCCACCAATACCAAAGGTCATGGCTGATGTAAGTATTGTGAGAGCTAGTAGATTCCTGTGGAGCGGGACTAGTAGAATAAGGGAAGCAACTTCAATGGCCAGGGAGACCATGAACATAATCTTTCTACCGTAGACATCCGCTAGTCTACCTAAAACAATGGAGCCCATGGTCATTGCAAGTAGGTTAGCAGCAAATATTACGGCAAAGTGTTCTCTAGCGACGATACTAACAAGCAAGGGCGCTATAGAGAACATGACGCCATCGAGTAGATAGTTTACTGCAACAACACCAAATAGTTTCCAGTGGCTAGTTCTCCACATGGACTCATCTAGGATCCTAGTGTACGGTACAGTCATTACCTCCCGCCCTTTAGCCTATGCCCATGAAACCGAGTTATAAGGCATTATAGAACCTGGTTATTATGAGCCATGGCGTTAGTAGAACCAGGCTATAGTACTTTATATTAGCTGGGTAATGATAGCCGAGTTAGACACGAGGCGAAGTGCTATGACTGAGAAGCCTCTTGAGGCACGAATAACCGAAGCCATAGTCAAGGCTACTGCTGAGGAATGGGCTCAACTATCAACGGTAGATGTTGTGATAGTTGGTGCAGGCCCTGCGGGCATGACTGCAGCCAAGTATCTAGCCGAGAAAGGCCTAAGAGTCGTCGTATTTGAGCGCCGCTTAAGCTTTGGCGGTGGAATTGGTGGTGGCGGCATGCTTTTCCATAGGATCGTCGTTGACGACAAGGCATTACCAATACTAGAGGACTTCAACATAAAATACCGTGAATACAATGGCCTCTACACAGTTGATGCAGCTGAGCTAATGGCGAAACTAGCAGTGGGAGCAATAGATGCAGGTGCAAAGATAATACATGGAGTCCAAGTAGACGATGTAATAATAAGAACAAATCCTCTACGTGTAGTCGGTGTTGCTATACAATGGAGTGCTGTAATAATGTCAGGGCTCCATGTGGACCCATTATTCGTATACAGTAGGGCAGTTGTAGATGCAACAGGGCATGATGCTGAAGTACTTAGTGTTGTATCAAGGAAAGTTCCAGAGGCAGAGCTCGTGGTACCAGGAGAAAAGTCGGCATATGCGGAAGAGGCAGAGAAGCTTGTCGTTGAGAAGACAGGCAAGGTTATCCCGGGCCTATACGTTGCCGGAATGGCTGTAGCTTCCCTCTATAACCTTCCACGTATGGGCCCAATATTTGCTGGCATGTTGCTCTCGGGGAAGCGTGTGGCTGAAGTTATAGTCAATGATTTAAAACCTAACTAGTGGTCTTCCCCGCCTTAGTTGCTCTTGTCTCCGCATCCACTCACGTACCCATTTTTCGGCACAAGCCCTACTACAAAATACGACAGGTCTATTCATACAGCAAGTCTTGTACATTATTGGATTAGTTGTTACTCTACCGCAAACACTGCACCGATAGACTCTGCGGTCAGCAGATAATTGGAACGGCAAAGGCTAGCCACCTCCCAACTGCAATGCAGCTAACCTATACCGGGTAATAAGCTAGCTGAAAACCAGGTTATTGTACCCGGTGACCCCTCTTTGAGCCCCTCTTGAAGTGAGAGTACATTACTCGCCCACACACGACCCAGCATAATGATCCTAGTAAAGAATTAATGGAGCAATCTTTACAGCCTCTCACCCCTATTGCTAACTCCACAGCTAAGAGGATTCTAACTGGCTCTGTTTCCTTCTTTGCTGTAAGGAGGGTCTCTGGGCTTGGCAAAAATCTATAGTGGAAGAGATGTTGGCAAGTACGTAGAGCCCATACTGGAAACTTCAAAGAGTAGACTATGGGTCGTATCACCATACATCTCACCAGAATATGCGCATATGCTTGCTCAAAAGGCAAGAGAAGGTGCAATGGTTTTTATTGTAACTACGGAAAATAAGCATACGCGTAAAGCATTGAATGTTTTTCGTAGAACTTGTCAAAGAGTACGTGTTAAGTTTAAACTCCATATCTTCCTAGTAGCTCTTGCCTCTTTGACACTGCTACCTCTACTCCTACGTTTCTCTATTGATCCTCTAATGGCTGATCTTTATGTTATTACTAGCGCACTTGCATTAGCATTCTTCATGGTTATCCGTGAGGCATCATGGCAATGGTTTGCTGGCCTTGCAGCTATTTCTGCTATTGCTGCAATAGCACTTGTAATGGTTGATAACACTATTGGTGTGCATGTGTTAGCTCGTAATCTTGCATATGCACTCGTGGTAGGAGCTTATTCTGTTGGAGCAGTCTTTCTGGCATATGACTTAAGTGTCAAGAGGATAAAGGGAGCGCCAAAACTTAATGGAGGCTTACATGTGGTAGTCTTGCCGTCAAGTAGGATAGCGCATACCAAGATGATTATAAGCGATAACGTAGCTGTAACGGGCTCAGCAAATTTGACGAAGAGAGGGCTATGGAGAAACATGGAGACAATAACTATACATGAGGGTGCAGAACTTGGTGAACTAATACGGCAGTTCAACTCGATATGGGAAGATGCACGACGAAACATGATAGACTACATTGGCTGTGGCCGCGTTAACCCCCTCTATAGTTGGTTCCAAATGTAACCTTGAAACGTGATATGTGTTTCCATAGTGACACGTAGTATAATAGCCTTGTTGTGGCTACGCGTTTTCTTCCCTGGGGTTGGTCTGTTGCGCATTGTGCTAGCATACTCTGGCGGACTTGACACCTCGGCTATACTCGTACTACTTCGTGAGAAACTCGGTGCAGAAGTAATTACTGTAACGGTTGATGTAGGCCAAGAGGAGGAACTAGAGGGTATTGAAGAGCGTGCATACAAGCTTGGCGCAGTAAAGCATTACACTATTGACGCTAGAAAGGAGTTTGCTTACGGCTATATAGCTCCTGCAATCAAGGCCAACGCACTATATGAGGGCTCTTACCCGTTAGGAACTGCCCTTGCAAGACCATTAATAGCCTCTAAGGTCGCAGAGATAGCAAGGAGGGAGTCAGCAGACGCTGTGGCTCATGGATGTACCTCTAAGGGTAACGATCAAGTTAGGTTTGATCTAACACTTAAGGCGTATGCACCAGACGTCAAGATTCTTGCGCCAGTTCGAATGTGGAGGCTTACACGTGAGGAGTCACTTCGTATACTAGCTAAATATGGTTACCCTATACCAAGTGTCCATAAAAAGTACAGTGTTGACGAAAACTTATGGACAAGGAGTATTGAAGGCGGTGTCTTAGACGACCCTGCAGTAGAGCCGCCAGAAGAAGTATTCGCGTGGACTGTTGACCCTGCAAAAGCGCCTAGCCAACCTCTCTACATAGAAGTAGGCTTTGAGAAGGGTGTCCCTGTGACACTTAACGGCGAATACATGGAGCTAGATAAGCTGATAATGGTGTTAAACAAGATGGTTGGTGCCCACGGATTTGGCAGGATAGACCACATGGAGAGCCGTGTGGTTGGATTCAAGTCGCGTGAAGTCTATGAAGCACCGGCTGCTCTAGCCCTGATAGAGGCGCATAGGGATTTAGAGAAGATTGTCCTCACACCTAGAGAACTCCGATTTAAACAACTAGTCGACCACTTATGGTCTGATCTCGTATATCAGGGTTTGTGGATAGAACCCTTGCGTGAAGAGCTCCAGCTAGTTGTTGAGGAGATGAATAAATGGATTACTGGTACTGTCAAGCTCAAGGTTTATAAGGGGAGCCTTAGGGTTGTTGGACGCTATAGTCCGTATGCACTCTATAGTGAAAGCATAGCTGATTATAACAAGGGATGGTATCCGAGTGACGAGGAGGCCCGTGGTTTCATAGAGATATGGGGCATGTACAGTGTTATGGCTGTACATGCGAGGAGTAGGCAGCGTTGACGCTGCGTTACCGGTTACCTGGTCTAGGTGAGGCTTCTAGAGAGCTTGAAGAGTATACAAGTAGTTTAAGCGACGACGAGAATATTGCTGACATTGTAGTAGATGTTGCTTTAGCCCATGTAGTCCATCTGTATGAGATAGGTGTAATTGGGTGTAGAGTGGCATCACAACTTGTGAATGCGTTAGTCGAGCTAAAAGCTGATACTAAGTGGCTTCCACTAAAAGGCTATGAGGACATCTTCGAGGCTCTCGAGTCAATCATTGCTGAGAAAGTACCTGAAGCAGCAGGCTACATAGGGCTTGCCAGGAGCAGGAATGATCATGTGGCAGCTGTTCTCCGAATCTATGCTCGTAATGGGCTTATCAAGGTATTGGATGAGGCCTTGAGGCTTCGTTCTACACTAGTTGGCCAAGCCAAAAAATGGCTATCGGTACCAATACCTGGATTTACACATGGCCAAGTAAGCCAAGTAATAACGATTGGCCATCTACTCTTAGCTTATGAGGATGCATTAGCAAATGTATGGAAAAACATCTATCACGTGGTAGAGTTAGTTAACAAGTCCCCCTTAGGCTCTTCTGCTGGCGCTGGCACAACAGTAAAGATAGATCGTCACCGTCTTGCATCACTACTTGGGTTTAAAGACATAGTCTACAATACCTATCACGCAGTTTCTGATCGCAGCTTCCTAGCACATGCTGTAGTATCCCTAGCGGTGTTAATGGTTGAATTGTCTAGGATAGCAGAAGACATCATGGTGTTGTCTGAGCAAGAGATGGTTCTACTACCTCGCAGACATATTGCGACCAGTAGTGTTATGCCTCATAAGAGAAACCCAGTAACACTCGAAGTGCTTCGCGCTCGCGCTGCAGAAGCCATCGGTGATGCAGTGTCTGTTATGGCCATACTAAAGGCATTGAGGTATAGCTACAACCTTGATCTACAAGAGGCTAATCGACACCTCTACTCCTCCGTGAAACGTGCAATTGACAGTCTAAGAGTGCTTAATGACCTCTTCGGTAGTATCGTGTTCAACTCAGAGAGGACTCATAAGCTCTTGGCGGACAAGGTCTTTTGGGGTGCAGAAGCGGCAGAGCAAATAGCCGTTAAAAAGGGAATACCCTTCCGCCAAGCGCACGGGCTTCTGGCAGAAAAGTTTGCACAAAATGGTTGGAGATTAGGCAGAAACACGCAAAGCATTCTACAAGAGATAGGCTTCAACACAGAGCCCGAACACATTCTGCAACTCTATGCTGTTAAAGGATCAGCTAACCCACAGTTGCTCCACGAGCATTTGGCTTTCTCCATGAATAGACTGAAACATGACCAGGAACAACTAATGCGTCTTAAAATAGTCCTCGACGAGTCAAAGACAAAGCTTAACGAGCTGGTTATGGAGGTGATTAATTGTGCTAACTAAAATAGTATCATTTCCACATTTACGTTGTAAGACCGGATTACGTGCCAAACTCTTACTTGAGAATGGCTACGGATTTGAAGGATGTGGCTTTGGTTATCCAGCCACGAGGGTTGGAGAAGTAGTATTCTCAACAAGCATGACTGGCTATCCTGAAGGCCTCACGGATCCCAGTTATAAGGGCCAAATCCTAGTCTACACACACCCTATGGTTGGTAATTATGGTGTTCCACGTTTTGACGTAGGAGTTCATGGTATCCCACTCCACTATGAATCAGATCGTGTACAAGTGGAAGGATTCATTGTCGCTGAGCTTCCACAACATCATCACGCTGCCTCTGTGATGGGACTTAGCGAGTGGCTTGTCAAGAGCAAGGTACCAGGCATGTACCGTGTTGATACAAGGATGATTGTTAAACTATTACGTGAAAAGGGTGTAATGATGGGTGTTCTAAGCGTCTATCCCGAGAAAGAGGAGATCGAATGGGATGAGCTGGTGTTTCAGTTAGAGAGGAGCCCAAGATATGATGAAGTCGATTACACATCTATGGTTTCACCCACTAAACCCATGACCCATGAACCGCCAAATGCATGGGCACATGTCTCGTTGCTGGACTGTGGAGTCAAGTATGGGATACTGCGTAGACTACTCTTACTAGGCATAGCGGTTACGAGATACCCTTGTAGCACCAAGCCCGAAAAACTCCTAGATGGATACGATGGCGTAGTCCTCAGTAATGGGCCAGGTAATCCAGCAATCCTAGGTAAACAAGCCAAGACAGCTGCAGCCGTTGCCGAGACCGGTAAGCCAGTACTAGCTATTTGCCTTGGTATGCAGCTTCTAGCTATAGGCATGGGAGGCAAGACCTATAAACTACCATACGGTCATCGTGGACCGAATAAGCCTGTTGTGGAAACTAGTACGGGTCGTTGCTTTATAACAACACAGAACCACGGCTATGCAGTAGATCCTACTAGTATGGAGGATACTGGCCTCAAAATATGGTTTGTAAATCCTGACGACAAGAGTGTTGAGGGTCTCGTTCACACCAAGCTCCCTGTCATTGCTACACAATTTCATCCAGAAGCAGGCCCAGGACCTCACGACACGTTCTGGGTTTTTGAAAGATATGCTAAGATGGTGAAGAGGAATTGGTAAGGCCAATAGTACGTAGTGTACTTGTTCTTGGCTCTGGGCCGATAAAGATAGCTGAAGCAGCGGAATTTGATTATAGTGGGAGCCAGGCTCTTAAAGCACTTAGAGAGGAAGGTATTGAAACAATTCTTGTAAATCCGAATGTAGCAACTATACAGACTAGCCATAAGCTTGCGGACAAGGTATACCTTGTTCCTCTTAAGCCCCACTTTGTAGAGAAGGTTATTGAGCGTGAGAGACCTGATGCAATTCTTCTCGGTTTTGGTGGTCAAACAGCTCTTAGCCTTGGCGTTTCACTACACCGCTCCGGCGTTCTGGCCAAGTATGGCGTGAAAGTACTAGGAACTCCCATTGATGGTATTGAAAAAGCACTATCTAGGGATAAGTTCAGGAAAACAATGATAGAATATGGGCTCCCCGTCCCGCCAAGTATGCCAGCACATAGCATTGAGGATGCACTTGACGCTGCTGAGGAGATAGGTTATCCGGTCATAGTTAGAGTAAGCTTCAATCTAGGAGGAGGTGGCAGCTTTGTTGCATGGAGTCGAAGGGATCTCGAAAAGTGGCTTGCAAGAGCCTTTGCACAAAGCGAGGTAGGCGAAGTCCTGGTTGAGAAGTACCTCCACTTCTGGAAGGAGATAGAGTTTGAAGTCGTGCGTGACGCTTACGGTAACGCAGCAGCGATAACCTGTATGGAGAATGTTGACCCAATGGGTGTCCATACGGGGGACTCCGTTGTTGTTGCTCCTTGCCAAACCCTAACTGATCACGAGTATAACGAGACACGCATGGCCAGCATAGGTGTTGCTAGAGCAATAAGCCTCATTGGCGAGGGGAATGTCCAGTTAGCCCTAGACCCCAAAGGCACTGGGAAGTACTACATCATAGAGACTAATCCTAGGATGAGCAGGAGTAGTGCTTTAGCAAGCAAGGCTACAGGGTACCCACTAGCCTACATCGCGGCCAAGCTTGCTCTCGGCTATAAGCTACATGAACTCTTAAATAAGGTTACTCGTAGAACATGCGCATGCTTTGAGCCCAGTCTTGACTACGTTGTGGTCAAGATGCCAAGGTGGGATCTAGACAAGTTCGACTATGTGGAAAAGAGCATAGGGAGTGAGATGAAGAGTATAGGCGAGGTAATGGCCATAGGTAGAACCTACATCGAGGCTCTACAGAAAGCTATACGCATGCTAGACATAGGCGAGCCAGGGCTCACCGGTGGCCCAACCTACAAGGCTCGTATGGAGCTTAGCCAGGTTCTTGAGAAGCTTCGCAAGAGGGAACCTTATTGGCCTCTATGGGTGGCTAAGGCTTTTGCGCTAGGTGCTACAGTTGAGCAAATCTACGAAGCCACGGGTATAGATCCATACTTCCTATACCCAATACAAGAGGTTGTACAGCTTTCACGTGAGATCGAGGAGAAGGGTCTACAGCCTAGCCTTGTTGCAGAAGCCAAGAGGATGGGGTTTAGTGATGAACAATTGGCTTTACTCATAGGTAGCGACCTCAATAGTGTACGTGGCGAGAGGAGGAGGGTCGTTGGCGACCCTGTTGTTAAGCAGATAGATACCCTAGCTGCTGAGTGGCCAGCCGAAACTAACTACCTCTACACAACCTACCATGGCTCTGAGGACGATATAGACTTCACTAGTGCTAAGCCCAAGATAATAGTCCTTGGCGCAGGTGTTTTCAGAATCGGGGTATCGGTAGAGTTTGACTGGGCTGTAGTAGGCTTTAGTGAAGCTGCACGACGGCGCGGATACGAGGTCATAGTCGTCAATAATAATCCAGAGACCGTTTCAACAGACTGGGATATTAATGAGAAACTATACTTTGAAGAACTAAGCCTAGAAAGAATCCTAGACATCTATGTCAAGGAGAAACCATTAGGCGTGGTAGCGTTTGTAGGTGGCCAAATAGCTAACAAGCTAGCACCAAAACTATCAGCCAATGGTGTTGTACTACTAGGCACTAAGGGTGAAAGCGTTGATAGAGCCGAGGATCGTGAAAAGTTTAGCCTTCTCCTAGACGAGTTAGGGATAAAACAGCCGTTATGGACTAGTGCATCGAGTATACGTGACGTCTTAGCATTTGCTGAGGATGTTGGCTACCCGGTGCTTGTACGCCCTAGTTACGTGCTTAGTGGCTCAGCTATGAAGATAGCGTATAGCCCTGAGGACCTCATAGTCTACATTACAATGGCTACTCGTGTCTCACCGGAATACCCTGTTGTGGTATCTAAATTCTACGATGGCGCTATCGAGTTTGAGATAGACGCTGTTGGTGATGGTAAGCGTGTGGTTGGCACGGTAATAGAGCATATAGAGCCTGCGGGCATACATAGCGGTGACTCGACGATGACTCTTCCTCCCCATAGCTTACCAGATACTGTGGTAAAAGAAGCTGGACGGATAGCTGAAACCCTTAACGAGGTTCTCGAAATAAAAGGGCCATTTAATCTACAGCTCCTTTACCACGAGGGTAACGTTTATGTTATAGAGTTGAATCTACGAGCTAGCAGAAGTATGCCTTTCACAAGTAAAACCGTAGGAGTAGATTTGATGGAACTTGCAGCCCAAGCTGTCCTAGATGGTGGGTTAAAGAACCATGACTATGGGTTTAATTATCTAAAGCCGAGGGCATGGGGTGTTAAGTCACCGCAATTCTCGTGGACGAGATTGCGCGGAAGCTACCCGCACCTAGGACCCGAGATGAGGAGTACTGGTGAAGCTGCATCACTCGGCATGGTGTTTGAGGAGGCTTTACTGAAGAGCTGGCTAAGTATACAAGGTAACGAGTTTCCGGAAAAGAACAAGCCAATAATAGTCTATGACCCTACAGAGAGAAGTAGAATACTCAAAGAGGCTTCATGGGTTTTCGAGGAAGCTGGTTACACAGTACTAACCGTTGAGGGTATGGAGGCCAATGGCTTTACAGCAGTGACCTATAAGCGTGCCTTGGAGCTTGTTAGACAGAAGAGAATTGGCTTAGTTGTGACCACGGGCTATGCCCCGCAAAGAGACTACGAGCTTCGCAGGACAACCGTAGACATGAGCATACCAATACTCCTTAATGACCGCCTAGCCTACGCTCTAGCTACTGCTCTCCTATGGTATAGCAAGAATGGGGACATGGAAGTAAGAGAGCTCAGAGAGTACTGGGTTGGCAATGGATGGTGAGATCTTGGCATTGGTTGCAGTGGTCGTCGATCGTGTGAGGATTGAAGAGAAACTGATAATACAGGAGCTGGAGAGAGAGGGTTTACGGCCAATAGTAATCGATGTAGTAAGGGATCCCCTAGGCCCCAATTTACCTTGGGTCGATGCTGTGCTTGTGAGAACCCTAAGTATGTTTTCGGGCCTCTATGCTTCAGCATACTATGAGGCCAAAAGCAGGATCGTAATAAACCCCTGGAAGACAATACTCATGGCAGGAGATAAGGCGCTAACATATGCTCTTCTAGCCAGAAACAAGATACCACATCCAAAAACAATGGTTGCAACTACTATTGATGCTTTACGCAGAGCAGCGGATATGCTCGGATACCCATTAGTGGATAAGCCCCCAATAGGGAGTTGGGGGCGCTTAGCCTCCAAGATAGGGGATGAGGTGTTCCTAGAAACAATTGCAGCCCATAGACAGGCAATGAAGTGCAGCCAGCTCAGGATACATGTTGTCCAAGAGTACGTCGAAACGGGGTCAACCGATATACGTTGTATCGTCCTTGGTGACGAGGTAATTGGTTGTATGAAGAGGATTGCAAAACCCGGTGAGTGGAGGAGTAATGTAGCGCTAGGCGCTAAGGCAGAGCCTTATAAGCCAAGCCCTCTACTTGAGGATCTCGCGTTACGTGTAAAGAACTTGTTTGAAGGAGTACTGCTCTCAATAGACTTCTTTGAGAGAAACAAATATTATTTAGTCAACGAGGTGAACGCTATTCCAGAATTCAAGGGCTTCATGCAGGCAACAAGGATAAACTTACCGAAGCTAATAGCAATACACTTGAAACACGTTGTTAAAAACTAGTACCATTAGAGGGTCTTGGCTAGTCATGGCAGAACTATGGTGTAGTAGGGTTCGGGAAACTAGTCTTATATACCCGTATACAGTCTACGAGCATTAGCCGTGGGGTGTATTTAGGTCGTGACTAGTGTTGCTGTACCGCGAAGGCTTAGTATGGAGGAGCCAGCGAAGGTACCACGTTGTGCTAGCTGTAATAGGCTCATAGTCCCGTGGGAGCAAGGTGTAGCCTTTCTATGCCCTAATTGTGGCGAGGTAACTATATGGAGATGTGCATCGTGTAGGAAAATGGGTGTTGAGTACAGATGTCCTAAGTGTGGATTCAAAGGCCCATAACTATAGTTGATGGGTGATGCCTATGGCCCGCGTACTTGCTGTGGTTAAGGTCTACCCCTCTGGCACCGAGATCGATCTCGACAAGCTTGTCGAAGACATTAAAAGTAAGCTCCCAGAAGGCTACGAGATAACTAAGCACCAGAAGGAACCAATAGCGTTTGGCCTTAATGCACTCATACTATACATTCTCATGCCCGAGGAGACTGAAGGCGGAACAAGTACACTCGAGGACTTGTTACGTAGTGTTGAGGGTATTGAGGAAGTAGAGGTTGAAGCTGTTCATAGGATTTCCCAGTTTTAAATCCAGGAAACATGTTCTATTCCCTCTCATACTCTTCGGAATGGTTTCTGCGTGGTTGGCCTGTTAATAGCCTCCTTATCCGCATACTAATAAGGGTGCGTTGTCTAACCCCCTCTTTTAGTGGGAAGGAAGGGGAAGATTACTAGCTAGAGGGTTATGGTGGCTAGTATGTCTTCTACAACTTCTGCGAGGAGGAGGAAGGAGATAATACTACGTGTTGCAGAGGCTAAGCAGAAAGATGCTGGTCGAGGCAAAGTACGTATTGATGAGGACTTTCTTGCATTAATAGATGCTAAGCCTGGCGAGATAGTTGAGATAGAGGGGCGTAAACGTACTGCGGCATATGCTTGGCCAGCGTATCCGGAAGATAGGGGTAGAGACATAATACGTATGGATGGCTTGATAAGGAAAAATGCGGGTGTCAGTATAGGGGATAAGGTCATTGTTAGGAAGGCCTATGTGAGGCCAGCCAGTGTTGTTAAGCTTGCTCCAGCAAACTTCTCAATAACCGTAGATATGGGTTTCTCTAACTATGTTAGAAAGAGGCTTATGGACTTCCCGATTGTGGAAGGAGATACGGTTATGGTTCCAGTACTCAACCAGCCCATACCATTCGTTGTTGTGCAGACGAAGCCTTCCGGTGTAGTTGTGATAACATCGTCTACGGAGATAGTCATACTTGATAAACCCATTGAGAGTAGGATTCCGAGAGTAACTTACGAAGACATTGGTGGTATGAGGGATATTATACAGAAGGTGCGCGAGCTTGTCGAGATACCGCTCAAGCATCCTGAGTTGTTTAAGCATCTTGGCATTGAACCCCCAAAAGGAATACTTCTCCATGGCCCGCCTGGTGTAGGTAAGACGCTCCTAGCAAAAGCTATAGCGAATGAGACCAACGCCTACTTCATCGCGATTAACGGCCCGGAGATTATGAGTAAGTATTACGGTGAGTCTGAGCAAAGGCTTAGAGAAATATTTGAAACAGCCAAGAAGAATGCACCTGCAATAATATTCATTGACGAGATAGATGCAATAGCGCCTAAACGTGATGAGGTTATTGGGGAAGTTGAGAGGCGTGTTGTGGCACAACTACTCACACTAATGGATGGCCTTGAGAGTCGTGGAGACGTTATAGTCATAGCTGCAACGAATAGGCCTAACGCTGTTGACCCTGCTCTACGTAGGCCAGGTAGATTCGATAGAGAGATAGAGATACCATTACCTGATAAGCAGGGTAGACTAGAAATACTACAAATACATACGAGGAACATGCCACTTGCAGACGATGTTGATCTGGAGAGGATTGCTGAGTTAACTAGAGGGTTCACGGGTGCTGATCTAGCGGCACTTGTACGTGAAGCTGCAATGCATGCGTTAAGGAGATATCTGCCACGCATAGATCTTAGTGAGGATAGAATACCACCAGAAATCCTCGAGGAGATGGAGGTTAGGATGGAGGACTTTCTAGCAGCACTACGCGAGATAGTACCCAGCGGGCTTAGGGAGATCTATATTGAGGTTCCCGAAGTCCACTGGGAGGATATTGGTGGTCTTGACGGGGTTAAGCAGCAGTTAAGGGAGGCTGTAGAGTGGCCAATAAAGAATCCGAGACTATTCGCAGAAATGGGTATCACACCACCCAAGGGTGTTCTCCTCTTTGGCCCACCTGGTGTTGGCAAGACTTTGCTTGCTAAGGCTGCTGCTACTGAGAGTGGAGCAAACTTCATCGCGGTAAGAGGACCAGAAATACTAAGCAAATGGGTAGGAGAATCAGAGAAGATGGTGCGTGAGGTCTTTCGCAAGGCAAGACAACACGCGCCCGCAATAATATTCATTGATGAGATAGACGCTATTGCTCCAGCCAGAGGCCTTGGCTATGATAGTAGCGGTGTTACTTACCGTATAGTGAACCAGTTATTAGCGGAAATGGATGGCATAGTGCCATTAAGCAATGTAGTAGTAATAGCGGCAACCAATAGACCGGATCTCCTAGACCCAGCTCTCCTCCGCCCAGGGCGTTTTGACAAACTCATTTACGTGCCACCACCAGACTATGGGTCACGTCTGGAAATCCTAAGGATACATACAAGAAGAGTACCACTAGCAGATGACGTGGACTTAGAGGAACTAGCACGAAAGACTGAAGGCTACAGTGGTGCTGATCTAGAGGCATTGGTTCGTGAGGCAGCACTTATAGCATTACGTGAGGAGGCCCTAGACAAGCTATCAAGGCCGGAGGATATAAGAGCAAAGCCAGTATCAATGGATCATTTCGCTAAGGCTATGAAGCACGTGAAGCCATCGATAACTGAGGATATGGTGCGTTTCTACGAGGAATGGTATCACAAGGCACGCCAGCAACTACCAGGCTCCAAAATGCATCAACCAAAAATACTCTACACATAACTCCATTGAGTCCCCAGAAGTTTTACACTCGCCCGCTTGCTTCTACCTACTATCCTATAGTCAACCAGATGAAAGTATGTATAGGGGGTGTAAGGGTCTTGGGTGTGGAGCGTGAAACCTGGAGGTCTATCCCACTATACTACGCCATAATTGATGAACTTGAGCGTCGTGGTGGTTCGGCCAAGGACGTCGAACTATATGCTAGTCTGCGTGAAAGGTTCCAGAACATAACTTTCTCTGACTTCCTGAAAGCACTGATGGTGCTGGAAATGCAGGATATAATACATGTGACTATGATTAGAGACGATCTACGTAATATAGAGTTATTGAGAAAGCCTTAACTCATGTTTTTGCAAACACGTATAGCGTACTCTAGCGCCTGGTCATAGAAGTCTTGTGTCTCCTGAGGCTCTGGTGGCTCTGTAGCTTCTAGCCTCTGGACCAGGATTTGTTGTGCCAGGAGTTTTATCATGAGCTTTCTCCTCTCGGTTAGTTTTGTCTTAAAGAATCCTTTCTCGTGCAATACCTTCGCGTGCTTATCTATAACATCCACGAGTTCCTCGATACCCTGGCCTAATGTAGCACTTGTTTTTAGTAAAACGGGTTTCCACGGCTTTTCGCCCGTACCT
>JALTZQ010000146.1:0-19939 GCA_027046105.1 Pyrodictiaceae archaeon | reverse complement strand
CTTAACGTACTCGTAGGTCTTTGCCGCTTCAGGTTTATCAGACTTATTAACCACGTATATATCACCTATCTCCATTACCCCTGCTTTCAATGCTTGAATGTCGTCGCCTGCACCGGGCATAGTTACCACGATGATTGTGTGGGCTGCATGCATAATGTCGGTCTCGGCCTGCCCTACACCAACAGTTTCGACAAGTATTTTGTCGAAGCCTAGTGCGTCAAAGACTTCTATCATTGCTAGGCTTGCAAGCGCTAAACCACCACGTAGCCCACGTGTTGCGACACTACGGATGAAGACACCGGGATCTGTAGAATGATGCTGCATCCTTAGACGATCACCGAGAAGGGCGCCACGTGATAGCGGGCTAGTAGGGTCTATGGCTATGACAGCGACACGATAGCCACGCTTCCTGAGTACAGGGATGAGGCTTGATATTAGGGTGCTCTTGCCCGCTCCTGGGACACCAGTTACTCCAATAACCTGGGCATGACCAGTCTGTGGCGCTAGCCTAGAGAGCACATAGCCCATTTCGGGGCTAGGCTGTTCTATAAGCGTCAGTAGCCTACCTATGGCTAGCTTGTCGCCAGAAAGAGCTTTCTCTACTAGCTTATCAAGCACTATCTTGTCCAGTGGCAAGGATTATCAGCCTACTCGTGGGTGGAAAATACTAGGGTATTAGACCTCGCTCTCGCTCTACTTTACGCTTCTCCTCCGCGAACCGTTTAATGTCATTAATTATCTTCCGCAACGGCGTGCCAGGTAGGTAAACTTCTCTAATACCTATACGCTTCAACTCTGGAATATCGATGACAGGTATGGTGCCACCTAGCACCACTGGGATGTAGTCTAGACCTCTTTCCCGCAACAAGTCCATGAGCTTCTTCATATGGTATATGTGTGCACCACTAAGTATACTTACACCGATAACGTCCACATCCTCTTGAATAGCTGTCTCAACAACTTGTTCTGGGGTCTGCCTTATACCTGTATAGACAACCTCGAATCCGGCATCCTTTAATGCTCGAGCCACGACCTTAGCTCCGCGATCGTGTCCATCGAGTCCAAGCTTTGCTACAAGAACCTTGTATGGTCTCTCGGGCATAGCCTGTGCCCTAGTTTTAGCTTCAACAACAGACATAGTTTGCAACCCCGAGGTTAGACTATGTGGGCATTTAGGTTCTATTAAAGAGGTGTACGTGGTGAAAGACCTTTAGAATATTGGTGGTTCAACATACTCTCCATAGACTTCTTTTAGTGTATCCATGATTTCACCTAGAGTCGCTTTAGCCCTTGCAGCCTCCAATACGTATGGTAGGATGTTCTCACCTCTACGAGCAGCCCTCTCTAGCTCCATTAACCTTGTCTTTACCTTCTCGTTATCACGGTGACTCCTAAGCCATTGTAGTCTCTTGATCTGTCTTTCCTCGACCTCTTTCTGGTCAAAGTCTAGTAGTGGGACCCGCCGTATATCCTCTATATCCTCTTCGACAAAGATATTAACGCCAACTATGAACCTCTTGCCCTCCTCGACCTCCCTCTGGAACCTATAAGCAGTCTCCGTTATTTCACGCTGTGGATAACCCCTCTTTACGGCCTCTAGCATACCACCCATACGCTCAATTCTATCAATGTATCTCCATGCCCTCTCCTCAATCTCGTCAGTAAGCCATTCAATGAAGTAACTGCCGCCTAATGGGTCAACTACATCAGCTACTCCAGCCTCATATGCAAGTATTTGTTGTGTTCTCAGTGCCAGTTTTGCAGCAAACTCGCTAGGCACCCTAAATGGCTCGTCCAACGCATTAGTGTGTAGGCTTTGTGTTCCACCAAGTACAGCTGCTAGAGCCTCGATCGTTGTACGTATAACGTTATTCCATGGTTGTTGAGCGGTTAGTGATACACCTGATGTCTGGGTATGGAACCGTAGCCACATGCTCCGTGGCTTCTTTGCTCCAAACCATTCCTTCATTATCTTAGCCCACATTCTCCTCGCTGCACGGAACTTGGCTATTTCTTCGAAGAAGTTTATGTGTGATGCGAAGAAGAAGCTTAGTCTTGGAGCAAACTCGTCAACATCCATACCGCGGCCTTTGAGCTGCCTTACATACTCTATTCCATCGGCTATTGTGAAGGCTAGTTCCTGGACAGCATCGGAACCAGCCTCACGTATATGGTAACCGCTAATGCTTATCGGATTCCATTTAGGCACGTTTCTTACACTCCACTCAATAAGATCCATGGCGACTTTGACAGCAGGTTCTGGTGGGAACACGTAACTCTTTTGTGCAATAAACTCCTTGAGTGGATCATTCTGTGTTGTACCACCAACAGCAGTGTAAGGGACACCCTGTTTCTCGGCTACTAGAAGGTAGAAGGAGAGAAGTACTGGAGCTGGAGGATTTATCGTCATATTGGTTGTTACTTTACCTAGATTGATTCCGTCAAAGATAATCTCCATGTCGAGAACACTGCTTACTGAGACTCCGACCAGCCCTACCTCGCCACGTGCTAGTGGATGGTCAGCGTCAAGGCCTATTAGCGTAGGGTAGTCGAATGCAAGACTAAGACCAGTCTCACCATGTTCGATGAGGTATTTCAACCGTTTATTTGTCTCCTCGGGCCCGCCATAGCCAGAGAACATTCTCATAGTCCATATTCTGCCACGATACATCGTTGCATGGATTCCACGAGTGAACGGATACATGCCCGGCAAGCCAAGCTTCTCCATGTAGTCGTAGTCCTTTAGGTCAAGAGGCGTATAGATTCTCTTCAATTCTATACCACTTAGAGTCGTGAATTTTTCCATACGTTCTGGGTATCGCTCGAGACTCTTAGGTAGAACCTCTTTCTCCCAGCGCTTAAGCTCCTCATAAAGTTCCTCAAGAGCCTCACTACTAAAGAGCCGGGTCACGGATCCCAGCCTAAGCACACCCAACTAAACAGCTAAGATGCAACGGTTCTCGTGTCGGATATAGAAACACTATAGGCCTCGTGTATAAGGCTTTCCCACAGCAGAAGGTGAGTGACAAGTAAACCCATGTAGAATCAGAAGTCGCGTAGTACTCTCTCCCGTCCCGACAGGCTATGGCACTAATGTGGCGGCATCTAAGCTTCCCTCACAGCCGTAACTCCATTCACCACTATTGTCCTGGCGTTAACTGCTAATGAACCAGGTTCACATCCTCCTGGCTCGAGAGAACCCTCTACAAGTACTTGTGTTGCATTCGCCAATAGCTTTGCTAGCTCACTACCAGAGAAAACCTGCCCAGAAGCATTCCATTTACCATCAATAAGGACTTCAACGAGACTCCCATTCTCTAAGCGGCCTGTAAAGGATATCGGAGAGACGTTAAGCACCTCGGCAATAACGAGCTTTACGGTCCCCAAACTAACATTGAATGGATTAAGAGTGCCGACTGGTACTATGCAAGCCTCTCCCTCCCCCCCATAATGGAGGGGTATCGCGTTGGCCTCTCTAGTAGCCCCAGCCTGGTTCTTTAACAAGGAACTGAAAATATTATGGTTTTGCACTGCAAGTATAGCTACCAAAAATAAAGCTAGTGCAATTCCAGCAACTATAACTGCTATGCGCAAACCATATCAGCCCCCTGGACGAATCTTAAACAAACAATACTTTTTCCGTGTAGAAAGTCCTGCCTTAGCATGAAGATATGCTTGTTTTCATCTTTACCCAGTCCTAGTTCTGCTTTTAACGTGGTGCCCTAGATAGGTATTCTTCTCGTACGGGCGGTTAAGGCCATGTACTGGGGGAGAATTAGTGTCTCGTTGCTGCCGGTATTACTTGTGGTACTTCTACTAATTGCACTCTCTAATTTCAGCATGAGAACATTAGCTAATGATGAAGAATATGAGGAATTGTTCGAGGAAGATGCTGGAGAGGTTGCTGAAGTGCTTGGTCAGGTAGCATTTTATCTTGGTGCTTTACTCAATGCGAGTTTTGTCTTTGTTAGGTGGAGTAGGGCTGTCATTAACTGGCCTTCAGATATCATGCGCATTATTATGGAGCTTCATATGTATGGCAATCTTGTTCTGGGCCTCACAGCCATAGTTCATGGTTACTTCCTTATAGAGTATGCAGGACTTGTTGAGTATGGTCTTGGGGCCCTAGTTATAGCTTTACTAGTAAGTGGATTATTCATGCGGTTTGCAAGAGATAGGTACGTTAGACTAGCTGCTCGAATGATGCATTCGCAGCGAATACTAACGGTCCTCCTAGTGGCTCTGCTCCTACTACATGTAGGACTTGCAGAGGACTAACAGTGGGATTACATCGTCTACTGTTAGCGTAGCCTCATGACTTCGCTCGAACACTAGTTTTTAGCCCCGACACCACATACCGTAAAGGCCGTGGTTGTGGCTGAGGAGAAGAACCTAAGAAGAAGCTCGCAGAGGGTACCCCTGCCTCCATGTATCTTAGACTCTTAGCATGTGTGTCTCGTGGAGGTGGCAGTAGAGGATGGTTGATGGCGTCTTTAGTATACAACACTACCTTTTCGTGGAAGACCTTAAGCTACTAGTATATGTAATGACCTTTATGGCAGCTATAGCCCTAGTTGTTGGCATATACACCTATTATAAGAGGTGGACATGGGGAGGTCAAAAACTCTCGTCTAACAATATCGGTGCACGGCTAAGAAACTTCGTGAAACTTGGCCTACTCCAAGCAAGGGTTGTGAGAAAGCCCTACGAGGGCCTAATGCACTTATCAATATATGTTGGTATAATCCTGCTCCTCGTAGCTACGGTGCTGCGTTTCATAGAGGCCGATTTCACATTGCCACTGTTTGGCCAGAGAATCCTCACTGGAACCACGTACGCAGTTTACAAGTTCATGGCCAATATAGGTGGAGTTCTCCTCATCCTTGGAATACTACTTGCCTGGGTAAGACGCTTAGCTGGGTTCACAAGAGAATTGCCCGATGGCGTTGAAGACCATGCGATTCTAGGCCTATTTGCCTTTCTCGCTATCTCAGGATTCATACTTGATGGAATACTTACGGCAGCTTATCGTTTCCCCGATATAGGCATCTGGGATCCAATAGGAATGATCATAGCGGCCGGGCTTACAGGGTGGGATCCTACAGCTCTCGTTACAATGTATCGTGCTCTATGGACAATGCACATGGTTGTAGCTATTGCAGCGATAGGAGCACTACCATACACAAAGCTTGGACACATAATCATCAGTGGCTTCTTTAACACGTTTTACGCTAGGCTTGAACACCCTTCAGCCTTTAAGCCTATACCAGATGTAGAGAAGATAGTTGAAGAAGGTAAGACATTCGGTATCGTGAAGCTTATCGACACTACCTGGAAGCAGAGAATGGACTATGATGCATGCACCAAGTGTGCACGATGTCATAATGCATGTCCTGCCAACTTAACCGGTAAACCACTGTCTCCCATGAACCTTATGTTGACGATGCGTGAGGCTTTAAGAAACGAGTTATGGGATGAGGAGCTTGTTCCAGCCAAGATAGATCCCAACATTGTATGGTCATGCGTAACGTGTGGGGCATGCGTCTATGAATGTCCCGTTGCAGTACACCATGTCGAGACGATACTTGACTTACGCCGCGGACTAGTATCAAAGGGAGAGAACATCCCCGACGAGCTACTCCAAGCCTCATACAATATAATGAGGACTGGCAACCCATATGGCGCAAACCCATTTGACAAAGAGGAATGGTTGCGCAAGTTAATAGATGAGGGCCTCATCGAAGAAGCGAAACCTGAGCAAGAATACGAGTACCTATTGTGGATAGGCTGTGCTGTTGCCTATGACCCCAGACTTAGAGGCACAGTGGAAGCACTGCTACGTGTGCTTAAACGTGCTGGTGTAAGTGTAGCTGTAGCTCTTGAACAACAGTGTTGCGGTGAACCCGCCCGCCGCATAGGAGATGAATTATTGTTTACTGAGCTAGTTAAACAGAACAAGGAGCTTCTGAGCAACTATCGATTCAGAAAACTACTTGTTACATGCCCACATGGCTACAACGTGTTTAAACACGAATACCCTCTATATGGGGTAAGAGTGGATGTTGAACATCATAGTCAACTTTTAGCACGCTTACTACGAGAAGGCAAAATTAAGGCGAGGAAGACCCTTGAGGTAAAGGCTACATATCATGACCCATGCTATCTTGGCCGATGGAATAAGGTCTTTGACGAACCACGTCTAGTTGTATCAAGGAGTGTTAAGGAAGTTGCTGAAATGCCTAGAAGCCGTGAGCATAGCTTTTGCTGTGGAGGCGGTGGTGGTGGTGTATTCTATGATATAAAGATAGGGGAGAGGATAAGCAAGGCACGCATGAGAGAAGCAGCAGGGACGGGGGCCAAGATAGTGGCGGTGGCTTGTCCCTTCTGCAACGTGATGCTAGGCTCAGAGGCCCCAGAACACAATATGGAGGTTAAGGATATAGCGGAATTGCTGGAGGAGGCTACTAGAGAGTAGTTTCCCTCACCTCATCCCTATCTTTTACCTCAACCCAGAACATACCATCCCTCTCAATGAGTTCCACTAATCCCCTCTCCTCAAGAGGCCGAAGATATCCGAGAAGACTATATGCCCTATCAAATGCTATGAAAGGGGATGACGGTGGCCCACCATAGAGCTCTCTAAGTAGTACTGGTGCAGGAAGACTACCCCTCTCACCGAGAATCATGCATAGTGTTCTAAACCTTGTAAGCTTCCTCTCCATTGCCCTACGTAGAACCTCAACTGCATTGGCGCGTTTAAGGGGATCACCATGTCCCGGCAATAATAGTCTCCACTCGAGCTCTAGAAGCCTCATTATACTCTTCACGTAGTCTTTGGCATTGATGGTCTCAGTAGACCCTGTAGGTGTAATTAGGTCACCAGTAACTAGCATGTCGTTAACGATGTAGCAATAGTGGTCTTCCGTGTGGCCGGGACAATGAATAGGCATTACATTGTATTCCCCAAGTATTGTTTCATCTAGAGGCTCTATGTGCTCCACTACACGATTAATACCATCATAAAGGGATGTATAATATTCTGCTACTGGCACATTACCTAGCCCTGCAATGCGAGTTATGAGTCTTACTCTTTTCAGTACAGTGTCTGGGTCAGAGAGTATCTCTATAGTTCTCCTTGGCGCGTAGACACTATAACCTTCTGCGACTAGCCCTACAATACCCACGCTATGATCCCAGTGATAATGGGTTATCAAGACAATGGCTTCTTCTCCACCTAATTCACCTATGAGTATTTTGGCGGCGGGGTCAGCACCCGCATCAAAGACTAGTAGTCCGCGGTTTGTGGAGACAATGAAGCTATTGGCAGGTGATGGTAAGAACTCCCTCCATGTTTTAACAACTCTAAAGGAGCTTGAAGGCACTGCGGCGCCCAATAATTAGCCCGAGACTAGGGTTGCATGGCTAAGCGGGGTGTTAAGGAGGTGTCGTTAGGATCTCTGGAGCAAGCTAGTAGAGTGCATGTGATTTCACATGTAGACCTAGATGGCATCGCATCAGCGGCTCTACTTGTCCGTTGGTCTCGTGTAAGGGGTAAGCGGGTTAGTTGGGATATAGTTGGTGTGCGTGGTTTATACCGCGTTCTTGTTAACAGAATGAGGCAGCTTCTAGGCCTGCCTGGTAGATCAGTTGTAGTAGTCTGTGACGTCTCACCTAGAGAATCCGAGGCAAGGGTGTACGCGTCTCTCATTAGGCCTGGAAAACTAGAGCTCATATGGTTTGACCACCACGAGTGGCCTAATGGCGTAAGAGAGTATCTTGAGAAAAACGCCGTTACTGTGGTTCATGATCGTAGTGATGTTACAGCAGCACTCGTACACAAGACACTGGAGTTCAGCGATGCAGTAGCGCAGAGGCTTGTTGAGCTAGCCCGACGCGATGATTCGTGTAGTCGCGATCCCGAGGGTCTTGTCGAGAAGTGGAGACTTGTTCTCCGTCTAGGTAGTAGGCAGGACCTAGAGCGCGCAGTACAAGATCTTGCCGATGGAAAAATATGGCCCCAGTGGGCTAACGAGGTCTACATGAACAACTATCAAGAGTACTATAAGAAAGTCAAAACCACGGCCGTCAGCACATATACTTTCGAAGGGTTTCGGGTAGCAGTTGCTGTACCTCCACCTGATATCAGTGCATGCGACCTGGATCTCATGGGAGTTCTGCCAGGCCCCAATGATGCTGACGTCGTTGTCATAGTGTATCCGAGGGGGCTAAGTATTAGGACCTGGGGACGGCTGCGTGCCAACTGTATAGCAGAGAAACTTGGCGGAGGAGGTCATAGCCATGCAGCTGGTGCACCAAGACCATCACAGTCAATGGGTTCAGCACAAATAGCCAGGTTAATCGCTAAAACAGCAGCAGCATGTAGATGATCTGTAGAACAGTACTAGAACCATATTATAGCGTAAGCCGTGATCACCATTAAGATTGAAATAAGGAGAATAGCATTATTAGCACGAGGATCATTGCTTCTTAGCCTTGCTAATCGGTATCGACGCCTAGTTAATGGATAAAAGAGAGCAACGCCTTGGACAGTCAGTGTGTCCAGAAATACGTGACTCAAATAGCCAACTAGAAAGGCCGTGGACACCGTGAGCCCGATAAAAACGGAGTATGTAGCAATGACTGAATAGGTTAGTACAGCCAATGGGATGGGTATGAAGAGGTTATGTAAAAGCATACGATGCCTCATACGCAGGTCGAGATCCGGTAAAGCGGCAGCAAACGTTGCCACGATAAAGGCAAGCATTGCACTAGCCACGCCTAAGCCCATTAAACTGTAGATGGTAAATGCGAGGCTTCCTGCAAAGACAGTATGACTACGCCGTCGCAGCTTTCACACCCACGAAGTCATGTATTTCGGGTAATATTCTCTGGTCTAACTGCTGTGTAATAGTGTTTTTGAGGGTTAGGCTAGCATGCTTGGTTGACTGGTGTTGTACGAGCATTGGCTACGAGAATAAGGAAACTTGACCATATAAGGTTATGCATAGACAGCGATGTAGAACATGAAACATCTACTCTTCTTGATCATGTAATACTAGTGCATTCATCTGCGCCAGAGCTAAGCCTAGATAGCGTTGATTCCTCAACGAGATTTCTTGGCAAGAAACTAGAAGCTCCAATAATGATTGCTGGAATGACAGGTGGCCATGAGGTAGCTGCCAAGATAAATTGTGTAATAGCGAGGGTAGCCGAGAAGCTTGGGTTAGCAATGGGTGTTGGTAGTCAGCGTGCAGCAATAGAGAATCCCGAGCTTGCCTGGACATTCCGCGTTGCACGAGAATGTGGACCTGGTATTCCAATCGTGGCGAATCTTGGTGCTGCCCAGCTAGTAGCAGGGTGGGGGGTTGAAGAGATACGTCGAGCGGTAGAAATGGTTGATGCAGATGCAGTAGCTATACACCTAAACCCTGCCCAAGAGGTTTTCCAGCCAGAAGGAGACCATGACTTTGCTGGTGTAGTGGATCGTGTAGCGCAAGTCGCAGAAGAGGTGGGTGTACCCCTCATAGTGAAGGAGACGGGTCATGGTCTTAGTATGGAGGTCGTCTATGTCCTTTACTCTCGAGGTATAAGGTTCTTTGATGTTTCAGGGACGGGTGGTACGAGTTGGATACGCGTAGAATACTATCGTGGCAGGAATAGAGGGTATGGAGTTGTAGCTGAAGCCGCTAAAGAGTATTCGTCGTGGGGTATACCTACAGCAATCTCTATTATTGAGGCACGCTGGGCTGCACCTACAGCCTGCATTATAGCAAGTGGTGGTATTCGAACAGGGCTTGATGTACTCCGTGCCATAGCTTTAGGGGCTGATCTTGTGGCAGTGGCTCTTCCTGTAATTCGCGCCTATGCGTCAGGTGGTGAAAGAGCGGTTCAGGAATACCTTGAGAAACTGGTCTACGGGGTAAAGGCGGGCCTACTCCTCACAGCTTCCAGGAATATTACTGAGCTACGTGGAAAACCCATATTGATATCGCAGACATTAGATATGGTAATGAGGCAGCGTGGGATAGACCCTAAAATCTATATGAACGCCACAAGAGCTATGAAAGGATGGTGCTAGCATATACTGTATGCTGTTAATGTCTGGAGAGGGGTATGGTCGTGGCTTCAACCTATATCGAGAAGATAGTGGGAATAGTAGATGGGTATATCTTTGCCCGGGTTAAAGGCTTACCACAACAACTCTATGATGCAGCTCTTCACCTTATAAGAGCTGGGGGCAAGAGACTCCGCCCCTTCATTGTCGTGGCGGTTGCTGATATGCTTGGGGAACCGGTTGAGAAAGCTCTACCCTTTGCAGCAGCAGTTGAGCTAATCCACAACTTTACACTCGTACATGACGATATTATTGACCGTGATGAATTCCGCAGAGGCGTACCTACGGTACATAAGTTATGGGGTGAGGGGATGGCAATTGTTGCAGGAGATCTACTCTTTGCTAAGGCTTTCGAGGTTCTTACTGACGCGTTAGAGAAGGGTGTCCCGCCTGAGAGGATCGCTAAGGGTGTCCGAGTACTTTCTAATGCTACAGCTGTAGTAGCAGAGGGTCAAGCATTAGACATGCTATTCCAGGATCGTGACGACGTCTCAATTGACGAGTACTTGGAGATGATATATAAGAAGACTGGTGCTCTTTTTGAAGCATCATCAGTACTTGGGGGCTTAGTAGCAACTGATGACGAAACAGTACTGGCTAAACTTGCGTCGTATGGGAGAAACCTAGGTATAGCATTCCAGATAAGAGACGATATACTAGGCCTTGTGGGGGATGAGAAGGTTCTAGGAAAACCCGTCTACAGTGATCTACGTGAAGGCAAAAAGACTATTCTAGTGATTTATGCACTCGAAAACCTCGACCACCATGGTCGTGAGCATGTACTGAGTGTTCTAGGTAACCATAATGCTGCACGAGAGGATCTAGAGAAGGCAGCTAAGTTGATAAAAGAAATAGGTGCCGTTGACTATGCGGAGAAAATGGCAAAAAGTTATGCCGAAAAGGCACGCAGTGCCCTTAACGGATTTCCCGAGAATGAGGCAAAGAAGGCACTACTAGAACTCGTCGATTTCGTAGTTGAGAGGAAGAAGTAGCCGTGGCCGGGAAGGAATGCGACTACTCACCCTACCTGTTGCCGCGATTATACGTTGAAGACCTAGAATCAAACGAGTACCTCGTGCCCCATAATAGTGTCCTACGCTCATTAAAGGAGTGTCTTGTGAGGCCATGTTATGGTAAGGCAGTATATGGTGTACTACTTGATGAGATAGTAGATATTGTTGCCAAAAAGACTATTCGCTCATTTGTAGTCGTGTTGCCACCAAATTATACCGAGGCACTGGTCGTTCCAAGAGACGCTATGGTTGAACCTATACCGGTTGAGGGAATGAGGACAACTATTGTTGTCTGCGAGGGCTCCAAGGTTAAAGTAGGGGACACGATAGGCTATGTCGTAACACGGAAGTACGAACTAAGACACATACGTAGTCATGTAAAGGGTATTGTTGTCTACATATACTCCTCTCCTGAATCGAAACCCGACCGCAACATAGTGTTCGTCGCACCAGAAGAGGCGATACACCGTGTCGGGGTACAATACTGAAGAGGTACGTCGTCTAGCAAGGGGGTATGCTCTTGTAAACGCAGTAGATCATGGAGGGCGCGCAGCAGTAGGCCCAGTCATGGGCAAGATTATGGCTGAAAAACCTGAATGGAAACCCTATGCTAAGGAAATAGCAGCTATAGTCCGTGAGATCGTCGATGAGATCAATAAGCTTAGCTTAGAGGAGCAGAAAAGACTGCTCGAAGAGGAGTATCAGTGGCTTCTCGAGAAAAGGGCTAAACGGGTTGTAGAGGAGAAGAGGCTTCCACCCTTACCAGGTGCTGTTGAGGGTAAAGTTGTTACACGTTTTGCTCCTAACCCTGACTTTGTGTTACATCTTGGTAATGCTAGGCCAGCTATACTAAGTTATGAGTATGCCCGTATGTATCGTGGTAGAATGATACTACGTTTTGAGGATACTGATCCACGTACTAAGGCTCCACTACCTGAAGCCTATGAGCTTATACGTGAGGATCTTCGATGGCTTGGTGTACACTGGGACGAAGAATACATACAGAGTCTTCGAATGAAGATCTACTATAGTATTGCCCGTAAACTCATTGAGCGTGGTGGAGCCTATGTCGATACTTTACCCCCAGAGGAGTATAGGCGATATCGTGATTCTGGCCAACTCAACAATTATCCACCTCGTAACCAGAGTGTTGAGGATAACCTTGAGCTATGGGATCGCATGATTGAAGGGGGTTTTGGCGAAGGAGAAGCTGTACTTAGAGTAAAGACCGACCCCCGACACCCAGACCCGTCTATTCGTGACTGGGTTGCCTTCCGCGTAATAGACACTGATAAAACACCACATCCTCTAGTAGGGTCACGTTACGTGGCATGGCCAACCTATAATTTTGCAGCAGCAGTGGACGATTACCTTATGGGCGTGACTCACATACTACGGGCTCGTGAACACGTACAGAATACTGTAAAACAGAGTTTTCTCTACAAGCACCTTGGCTGGAAATATCCAGAGGTAATTCATTTTGGCAGACTTAAGCTGGAAGGCTTCATTATGAGTAAGTCGGCCTTGCGCGAACTAGTTGCGGAAGGTAAAGCAAGTGGTATCGATGATCCACGTTTCGCTACTCTCGCAGGGCTAAGACGACGTGGCATTGTAGCTGAGACTATATGGCGTATCGTAATGGATGTTGGTGTTAAGCAGACAGATGCGTCAATAAGTTATACGAACTTGGCAGCAATGAATAGGAGTATAGTTGACCAGCGCGCTAAGAGGATAATGGCTGCAATTGACCCAGTAGAATTAGTTGTTGAGAAGCTGCCCTGGAGCGGTGAGAAAGAGTTCAAGATACCATTTCACCCATCAGGTAAACTTGGTGAACGCGTGATAAGGGTTAGGGGGCCAATAGCGCGCTTCTACGTCTCACGTAGTGATTTAGAGTATTTAAGGCCGGGCCGCATAGTAAGGCTCATGGAAGCCTTTAATATCGTGGTTGAGGCTGTGGCTAAGAGTAGTATAAAGGCCTACTACCACAGCGAAGGCCTTGAGGAGGCCAAACGGCATGGTGCACAGATAATACAGTGGGTTCCAGCAGATAGCAGGGTAAAACTAGAGATAGTGATTCCTGAAGGCCTCGAATTAAGGATAGAGTATGGGGTTGCTGAGGAGGCTGCAACTAGTCTCTCTGTTGGTGAAATAATACAGTTGGTACGCTATGGTTTCGCTAGAGTGGATAGCGTCGAGAAAATAAATGATGCTCCAAGACTTAGCCTGATATATGCTCACGACTAGGCTCTCTATATAAGAGCACTGGGATCCTTTCACCCCTCCTATACTCTCCTGCATCCACAATAGCGTAACCGTCAGCCATTGTTATGCTAGCTATGTTTGAGCTAAGCTGTTGTGGTTTTGGTAAGGGTTCAGCCCAGAACTCGCCATTAGATAGCCATACTCGTACACGTACTAGTCTCGGGAAAGGCGTTTGATAACCACTAGCCCAGCGCGCATAAATTAGAGGTTTAGATGGGGTTCTCCTAACTGATGCCATGTGGCGGAGCAGGGGCTCTACTACACGTATAAATCCATGTAGGGCCGAGACTGGGTGTCCCGAAAGCCCTATTACGGGTTTCCCGTCGACGAGCATGGCTGAGGTTGGCCTACCACCTCTCATGGCGAGGCCTCGGAATACTATTTCTGCACGTAGATGGCCTAGTAGCTGATAGAAATTATCCACCTCGCTTGGCCCAGTACCACCAGTCAATAACACAAGGTCTGCATGGTCTAGCATGCGCTCGATACGCCAGGCTATGGTATCTACATCGTCTGGGAGGAGGTCATAGTCAACAATGGTTGTCCATGGGGTTAACGCTTCAAGAGCCCACTTGATGAGTGAGGTAGTGGTTTCAGCAACGTAGCCCTGCAATATCTTGTTGGCAGTGATTTGTGGATTTGAGGGTTTGAAAAGCTCGCCACCAGTAGCTATTATGCCAATACGTAGCTTGCGGTAAACCTTAACAGAGGTTACTGCAACATCAAGTAGGGCAACGACATCAGAGACTGTGACCACGTACCCTCTATCTAGGAGAACTTGTCCCTTCTTAACATAGGCTCCCGCGGGGTCAAGATTCTTGCCTGACTCGAACCTTCTATCAACGATAATGTAGTCGCCTTCTCGTTTTACAGCCTCTTCCGGTACAACAACATCAGCACCATCTGGTAGATAAGCACCAGTAGACACGTAGACGGCTTCGCCACGACCAATACGCAGTCCTAGGTCAACCTTGCCTAGAGGAGCCTCTGCAATGATGCGTAGCCTACCAGGGGTATCACCAGAGAAAACAGCATAACCATCATAAGCAGCACGTGGCCTTGGAGGAAAGTCGTAGGGGGCTGTAACGGGTTCAGCAAGGACGTGTCCAATAGCATCCCAGACAGCGAGCTCTACAACATCCTTTACAGGCTCTACAAGGCTACGAAGTTTCTCAGCCGCCTCCTCCGGTGGGACAAGCTTACCAAGATACCGATATTCAGACAACACAGTGCACCCAGTAATTCCACGTAGTTTTGCATGCCTAGGGAAAAGAGTCTCTGCCCCGGGAGAACAAAAACTAGTACATCCGAGGTTTAGAGGGGAAGACATCACTGCAAGGGTAATTTACAGTTTATCGATTAAGGGTTGCTGCCCTAAGCATTCAGCGACAGTGTAGACGCCTATTCCTACCCTATTAGCAGCCTCATAGAGTGGTTTGGCTCGCTCTCTCCACTTTCTCTCTCGGAGTAAGTGGTGATCGTAGATGAGTAGTATAGGCCTATACTCCTCGATGAACCTTACAATATTAGCTAGAGCTCTTTCTAGACTTCTCTTGCTAAACTTGTACGGGTACATATAGGTTGGAGGACCATCAGCTATAACTATCTCTGGCCTATACTTGCCAAGACGCCACACATACTCTTCGACAACGGGCCCCATCAGGTCGCTAGTGTAGAGTATTCGTTGACCACGAGCTTCTATGAGGACTGGGGTTACCCAGCCAGTCCTCTCATAGAAGTCTCCATGAAAAAACGAGCCTAGGAGCCTAACCCTTACACCATTATACTCAACACTAGCCTCATCACCTAGGACGAGCCTGGACCCCGAGAAGCTAGCACCGTTACAGATCCAGCGGTTACTCGACCACAGTCTTAGCAGCTTATTAAGCCATTCTCGTCGACGATTGTTCTCGGGGCGAGGCGGCTCCTCAAATGACTTGGGCTCGCAGTAGAGCTCATCAAAGCTAAGACCCGATAACCGTGCCAGTTCCTCGAAGAATTCACGTGCTCTCCTCCACTGGCTCTCATTGATGAAGACATTAGGGTTCTTCGCGACAATAATCTTACCGTCAAGGTAAATCCTTTCAAGCCCCTTAACCTGGTCATCCCAAGGCCGGGCATAGTGATCGTAGTGGTAGTGAGTTACTACAATGACTCTTGCCCTTGGCGAGACTGCCTTAACGGCTTCAAGGGCCTTCCGTCGCAACTCTCTCTTCATATCATCGCCTAACGGGTAGCTGGGGTGCATTGCTGCGGCGCCAGGATCCACGAGAATCCCGGGCTCAACAAAGAACGCCATGGATTTAGCGCCAAGACTATCACCCCATAGAAGCTTTACACCAACTGATTCAAGGAGTCTACAAGCGGACAAGGTTGTGGTCCACCTTTAGTTAGGAGTCTTATTAATCCATTGTAGACAAATCTTCGACTCCATAGTCAAGCCGCATCTCCTACACTGTTGTACTAGTTTGAGGCCCTCACAAAACTCGCCATGATGGATCTTTTTCTCTGCCCCAACTACGCCTCCACAACGAGGACACGTAGTCAGTACGACCCAGAAAAGCTTGGCACCATTATATTTCTCTTCCACGAGTTTGACATTGAAACCTAAACCATGTAGTTCATCGAGTAGCCAGGTGTATAGTTGTAACAGTCTCGTGGCCAGTTTTTTGCCTATTTTCTTAGCAGTTCCCGTGACTAATACATGGTCTATGTTAGCTGCTATGGCTAGTTCACGTGGTAGCCCCTCTACTAGTGCCTCTAGAATGCTTCGAGCTTTTACAGCCCATTTCGAGGCAAAGGTGTATATGCCTAAAGTGCCAAGCTTTGAGAGAACATCGGCATCATGTAGAATAGCTGCTTCCAAGCTACCTGGCTCCCTTAGTGCACGACGTATAGTTTCCGTTAAACCTTGAGGTAGATTAAGCTTATCCAGGAGCTTCATAACAACCTTGTTACGGTACTCTACCTCGTCAACGCCTTGATTACGTGCCGTAAGCTTTCCTAAGTCGTGGAGAAGACCAGCTATAAAGAGTGCGTCCGGGTTTAGGCCCTCACTCTCTGCGATTAGCCTAGCATAACCAGCAACAATCATTGAGTGGGAAAATAGTGTCTTGTAGCCTTTCTCCTCTTCAACCATAATACGTTCAATATGTTTAACAACGTGTCTAAGCTCCTCTTCTTGAACGGGTTCTGCCACAGGTACCCCCGTACCTCTTACAAGCCCTGGGGAAATAGCTAGATGTATCCTGGTGTAGCCGCTGGAGAGGGATGGTATGAGGGGTATCTTCCTGGAACTTGTGGGTACACAGTGTAGCGGTAAAACGAGAGTTGCAATAGAATTGTCTAGGAGGCACGGGTTCCACTATTACCCGGTTGAGGCCGAGGAATGCTGGAATGTGTGGGATGGGCGTCAATACTGTTTCGCTGTTGTCATGTCATCTTCGTGGCTTAGGGCCGTCTCTAAAGCTGTTGAAGGGGGAAACGTTGTTGTCGATAATAGCTTGTTGGGGGTTGCAGGATATAGTAGGTTTTTCGGTGAAAAAGTTGTCGAAAGGCATGCTCTAGAAGTCTGGGATTCAGTTAAGACAATACTGTCAAGAGCTATGGTTAAACACGTTATTGTACTACTTGTTGCTGATGCTGAAACACTAATCCAGCGCTGCAAGATGAGGCAACGTGAGGTCTCTGAATGGGAGTCAAGAACAGCGATTGATATACAGGAGAAGATAAAAGAACTCCTCGACCATCTATCAAGTAGCCATGGAGTAAGATATCACGTAGTAGTCAATCATGGACTTGAAGATACATTAAAACAAGTAGCCGAGCTAGTACAGCGAAGCGAGAAGTAATCGCTACTAGTAACTGAGATTGGGAGACCAGGTGGTGCGTAGCTGTAAAGAAGGAGATAGCCTTAATGATGAGGCTCTGCCTTCCCTACTCTCTCTTATAAGGTCTACCTATCCATGCTGGTGGCCGTGATCTTCCTATGAAGCCTGCTGTGACTGCAAGAGTTGCAATATAGGGTATGGTATTGATCAGTGTTACAGGTATTACTGCTTTGATCTCTGCCATGGTTTTAAACCACTCTGCGATAGTCCATAGTGCCCCGAAGAGCAGCCCTCCTCCAAGTGCGAGTATTGTATTCCAGTTTGCAAAGTTCACCAGAGCTAATGCTATGAAGCCTCTACCTGCAGAAATCTCCTTGGTTATCTCTGATAACCAGTCAATACTTAGGAACGCGCCACCCAAGCCTGCAAGAGACGCACCATAAGCTGTTGCGAGAAGCTGTACACGCTCTACCCTTATACCCACAGTATCTGCTGCTTCAGGATTCTCGCCCACTGCCCTTATAGCCATACCAAGTCTTGTCCGGTAGAGTAGTAGATGCGTAGCTATAGCGATGGCTATTGTGATGGGTACGAGGGGGCTTATGCCTAGTAATGGTAGTCTAGGTACTTGAACTTCTGGTGGAACCGGGTGATATCCAGCCACGTTCCAAACCACTATTATGCCGAACGGCACGAACCCTAGTGCTAGGATGTTGATGCCAACACCACTAATTATCTGATCCCCCTTTAAGTAAGCCGATATTATGCCATGGAGAAGACCTATCAGTGTACCTGTAGCTAAACCTGCTAATAGTCCCAGCCAGGGAGATCCCGTGGCCTCAGCGGCAACTGCTGCTACGAATGCTGAAAGAAGCATAATCCCCTCAAGACCGATATTGACTACTCCTGCTTTCTCAGTCACTATCTCTCCTATGGCAGCAAGCGTTATAGGGATCATTGCAAAGCTTGCAGCACGTAGGAAGTCTAGAATGAATACGGGATCGGCCATGCTATCTCCCCTCTTCTATGAGGAGCTTTCTTCTACGTAGATAGTCTTGAATGAGCCTTATTGCACCAGGTACAGCAAGTGCTATTATAATAACGCCTTGGACTGTACGGACAAGTTCCATAGGTACACCAGCCTCTATCTGCATACCACGTGAGCCAGCATCTAGTGCACCTATGAGTATTGATGCGAAGACTATGCCAATAGGATGGTTCCCTCCTATTAGTGCAACTGTTATACCGTCAAAGCCTAGTCCGAATAGGTTTGAAAGACCAGTAGTTATTGCATAGTGTGGTGGTCTCCCCGTTAGTTCTAGGAAGCCTGCAAGTCCAGAGAGAGCCCCGCCTACAAGGAACGTATAGAGTACGGCTCTAGTCACTCTTATACCGCCATAACGTGCTGCTTTTGGATTGTAACCTGTAGCACGTATCTCGTAGCCAATAACAGTGTGCCATAGCAAGTAGTAGGTAGCCATTGTGGCAGCTAGTGCTATTGGGAAGCCAAGGCTCAGTTCACTACCCTCGACGAGCAAGGGGAGCCTTGCATCTGGTGGCACTGAAACTGTTTTAGATGGGTCATGTGGGTTAGGGAATACGTAGACACGTATGTACTCTACGGTGTAGAAGGCTGTCCAGTTAAGCATTATTGTTGATACTACTTCGTTGACGCCACGATAAGCACGTAGAAGTCCCGCAACCCCATTCCATATCATGCCTAGTAGTAGTGATGATGCTAGAGCAGCTATCAAGAAGAATGGCCCTGTAAGGCCAGTACCAGCTATGAGTACCACACCTAAAGCGCCCATGTAGAGTGCTCCTTCAGCACCGATGTTGAAGACGCCACCGCGTACACCTATTGCAAAAGTCAGTGCTGTTAGCATTAATGGTGTTGCAAAGCTGAGTGTGGAGGCAAGATAGTAGGGGTCACTAGGGTTCAGGGAGTACTCTAGGAGTGCACGATAGCCGAGTACTGGATCGTAGCCATAGACCGCCATTAGTATTGCTCCTACAGTGAAACCTATAGCGAGAGCTAGCATTGTCTCTGCGAGGAAACGCCAAGACCCACGTAGCCTACTAGTCATGAAGCGAAGTAGGGGCTTCAAGACCCCCTACTCCCTCGCAATTGCTCAAGCTTATAACCACCCATCATCAAGCCTATCTCGCGTATCGAGACCTCATCGGGCCTCACAATCCCCATGAACTCACCCTCATACATTACAGCTACGCGGTCACTCAAGTCAAGGACTTCGTCGAGATCACTGGAGACTAGCAGCACAGCTCTACCCTCATCACGTAGTCTAACTAGTAGTTTACGGATATACTCTGTAGCGGCAACATCTAGTCCACGAGTAGGCTGTGCAGCAACTACTAGGCGAGGGTTCTTACTAAGCTCTCTACCCGCTACAAGCTTTTGCTGGTTACCACCACTAAGGAACTTTACTGGTGCATCAACACCTGGTGCAACAACACTAAAGTCCTCGATTATCTTTTCAGCATGTCTCCGAACAGCTATTTGATCAAGAAACCCTAGTAGCCTAGTAAAACGTGGCCATCGATGCATTCCTAGCACACTGTTCTCCGCAACAGTCATTTCAAGCACAAGGCCTAGGAGATGCCTATCCTCTGGTATATGGCATACTCCAAGCCTATAGAGCTTATCTGGAGAAGAATTGGTTACATCAAATCCCCCAACAACTACTCTACCACGCTCA
>JALTZQ010000145.1:2025-2792 GCA_027046105.1 Pyrodictiaceae archaeon | reverse complement strand
GTAGCCCTTCTTAGCACGGGCCTTACCATCGCGTAGAGCTGCCTGAGAGCCACTGCGTACCTCAGTAGGCCTAGCCTAGTACCCCTCCTCAACCCAACTACGTCTATGCTGCTAGCAGCCTCAGCAGCCCTGTCAATCTGCCTGGTAAGAGCCCAAACATAGTCCGTAGTCTCACGGTAGAGCGGAGCACTCAAAGCCCAGGCCACCCCAGCCCTATACCTGGGTGCAACCTGTGGTCAGGCAGAACTGTAAGAGGAGCCCGTGCCATAGCCCAGAGGAGCTCAAGAAGCGCGCATCGAGGAAAGGTACCCCGATAGAGGAGATAATCGCTGAGCTCAGGCAGGAAGTGGCAGCGACCAGAACCCGTTAGTAGCAGGTCTCTCGTAGACATATCTCCACCACCCTCACAAGCTTCTCCTTCTCGAATATCCTATAGATTATCCTGTAGTCGCCGACACGGCGCCGCCAGAAACAGTAGTACTCGCCCTTTAGATGCTTAGAACCCCTCCTAGGATCCTCGCGTAGCTCCGCAATGGCTTCAGCAACCCTAAGCCTCACATGCGCTGGCACCTTCCTGTTTCTCAGAAACTTCCTCGGCTCACGGTCGACTTCAACTCTATAGCTCACTACTCCTCTCCTCCGACCTAGCCTCCTTGTCGGTCTCGGGCGCCACCTCTCCTGCCATCTTCTCTACCTCCGTGTCGTCTATGACTAGCCTGTTTGACTTGGCCACCGCCTCGACTAGCAGTGCGTAGGCGTCTGGTGGT
>JALTZQ010000145.1:0-2015 GCA_027046105.1 Pyrodictiaceae archaeon | reverse complement strand
TCCGAGGAACTCCTCAGACTCGGGCTGAGGACCCGATGGCGTAGGCCTGCGTGGGTTCAAATCCCACCCCCGCACCACTGCTCCTTCAACACCTCTACGCTTGTAATGCCCATGTCCTGTAGTCTTAGGAGCAGCTTTGCAGCCTCTTCTACTGGTAGGCGGAGGAGGATGCTGTGCCGTCTACCCTGCCCTAGATACTCCTCGACTACAAGGTAGCGGTAGGCGCGGCCATTCCTGTGTACAACACGGATGTACATGTACAAGGGTTCCAGTTCACTTTGATAGTCGGCTACTGCCACCAGCTATTCCGCTCTCGCACCTGGTAGTACCAGCATGTAGGGGTAGGCACAGACCCCGTGCCGACCGCAACCTATGGCAAGACAGCGACTGTAACCCATTACATGGTTACTCCAGCCATCGCTTGAGAGGGCCATTCAGAGGGATACTAGTCTAGGTGTGGGCCCTGCACGGCTCATGGCTCTGCCAGCTACCTGGTTAGACTGATCTACCTCTTACCCCCGTCTAGGGCTGGAAGCAATAATACCTCGACTACATTGTTGCATTTAATTTGGCTCTTCAAGTACTTCTCTGGGTCAAGAATCTTTCCATTGGATAAAATGACTAAGTGTTCAAGATTGTCAAGTAAAACTGTTTTCTCGATAGATTTTAGGGCTTTCACGATGTCACGAGGTGTCGCATTACAGTCGAGATCTAGCTCGTAACGCTCATGTTTAAGCCCTAGAGCACGATTTAGTGGAGCTTTAACCACTATCAACACTATTCACCATAATCTTACATACTCTAGAGACGGTACAAGTTCCTCTAGGCCTATTTCTCTAAGCTTCTCCGCAAGCTCGCTCTTAGTCCTAATCCGCCTAGTCTCGTAGAACTTGGTCAACATTTCATCAAAGTCATTACATTTGAGGCCGGCTGCTCCACCCTCGGAAACGCTTTCCTTTACAAAACGATCCGGGATATTATCATCTCTATTAGTCATGCCAAGCAGGTAGTTTACCATTCTCTCAAGGTACCAAATTCTCTCTCCAGCCCTCATTAAGTCGTCAAGACTCCATTGTAGTCCGGTGACGGCATTCCAAGCTCTTACTATCGTGTCGAAACCTACTACCCCTACAACACCAAACTTGCAAAGGATTGCCGCATCAATGAAGTTTGAAAGGTTTTGCATCTTTTGGACAGCCTCCACTCTCTCCTCAACGCTCTCGGGCGGTTTCTCAAGCCCATACTCAGGTATCTTTACCCCCCGCTCAACGAGCATGACCATGCCTTGCAAATGGCATGCTCCCCTATTCGAAGTGGCGTATTGAAGGCATAGTGCCTTATACAATCTTGGATTATGGGCCGGTATCTCTAGGCCTTTTACGTGAAGGGCAAACTTCTCAGCTTCTTCTCCTACAATCTCTGATGCCTTCTTGACACCCTCTGCGAGTAGATCGCCAATCCCTCTTCTATAGGCAATCATCTCTAGGAGCTTCATGTATGCTCTATAATCACCCCATTTTGGCTCAACTTCTCCAAGCCTCTCTTTTGGTATTAGCCCAGCCTCGTAAGTCTCTGTTAACCATGCAAGTACCTCACCAGCTGATATTGTATCGAGCCCCACCTCGTCACAAAGATTATTCATCAAAGCTACAGCGAGCGGGTCAAATACCATTAAGTTACTGCCCAGCATAGCTACCGTTTCGTACTCGGGGCCCTTACCCTCGTACCTACCATATTTGGGGTCATCAAACCTTATAGTCCTCTCACAAGCAATACTGCACATCACGCCACGGCTACATACTTTTCTTCCAACACCTTTACGATAGTTCTCCATATAAGTTTTGCCACTAACTTTATCTGCATCAGGATGTGTACCCAGAGTCCAGTGCTTTATTGGAAGATTACCCGTCTTGTTAAAGACTATAACTCCACCCGATGTTCCGTATTCACGTAATCCCCGTGCGCGCGGTGACATAGTTACCTTTTTCACCCATTCCACATTAACCTTCCTTAGC
>JALTZQ010000144.1 GCA_027046105.1 Pyrodictiaceae archaeon | reverse complement strand
GTAGGTATACTCACAGAAGCTGATATAGTCAGAAGAGTTGTTGCACGAGGATTGGATCCAAGAACCACGCTAATTGGTGATGTGATGACAAAGAACCCCATTGTAGTTCAAGAAGACACGCCAGCAACCTACATAGCTGAATTAATGAGACGAAAAGATGTAGGACACATACCAGTTGTTAATGGTGCAGGCAGACTTGTAGGCATCATAGCAAGGACGGATATTCTAAGACTAGCCCCCGAACTCATAGAGTTGCTGTACCTTCGTACGACCTAACTACTATGGTCATGGCCTAGATAGATAATAATCCCCACTAAACCAGCTAGTATACTTGGTGGGTTCTTCCTGGTAGTCACTCCAACTCATATCTCACACCTCAAGGTTGGGGAAGTCTACGACCCCAGCTATCCGTTCCTAAGCCCGGAGGCAAGTATCGGTGAAGTGAAAAGATATATGATAGATTATGGTTTACGTATGATTCCTTTAATTGATGAGAAAACATTTCGCGTACAAGGCATAGTTCACCGTCATAATCTTTTGAGCCTAACCAGTGGTAGATTGTATGGCAAACCAGTAAAAACTATTGCAGAAGAACCTAGGATAGTGGTCACAGTAGAAGATAAACTATTGACTACGATAAAGCACATGTTCAGCATTGATGAATGGTATACGGTTGTTCTTACAAAAGAACTTTCTTATAGTGGTGTGCTAGGATTGGAACATATAATTAGGTATATGCTAGATAATGTAAAGCTACGTAAGCTTCTCTCAGTACCAGTAGATCAAGTGATGACCAGGAATGTTTACAGTGTTAGTCGGTATGAACCTGTATATCGTGCATGGCAGATAATGCTTTCTCATCGTTTAGCCGCACTACCTGTAATCGATAACAAGGGTGTGATAGTAGGTGTTATAGCAGAGTATGATCTACTAAAGCATGGTTTTACGAGGCCAAAACTAGAGTCCGATAAACCACCGCTTCGTGGCCCACCCGTTGGGGAGATTATGAGTACACCTGCAGTAACGGTACGTTTAAATGACCCGGTTATTGAGGCAGCAAAACTAATAGTGAAAAGGGGTATTGGCAGAGTATACGTTGTGGGAGATAATGGAGAATTGAAGGGGGTGGTGGATAGAGAAGACATAGTCAAACTTTTAATACAACCTGCGTTTCAGTAGCACCAAATAACCAAATTAATATAATCTACTCCTTACACTTTTTCTTTTCCTTTCCTCTTCCCTTGAAGGAGGGAGGTATAGAGAATGATTGGAGCTCGTGGTGCTCCCCCGTTTGTACGTCGACCAGAGGGTATGAGATGGCTTAGAAGTGATGGGAAACCAAATTTTAGTGAACGTGTAAGGGCAAAGGAAGGTGATGCAAAGTATCTTGCTACGAGGCCCGTTCGTACTACTACAAAGACTTCTACGGTGCTCTCTGCACTAGAAGACATGAGCAGATACAATGTCAGGGCTTTACCTGTTGTGCATCCATCTAGGAATTCTCTAGATGGTCTCGTAACAGTGATGGACATAGCTAACTATCTTGGTGGAGGCGAATTATACAATATAATAGTGAAACGCCATAACGGCAATGTTTATTCAGCATTGTTACGCGAGTATGTGGCATCAATAATGAACCCTAACCCCATCTATGCAACTGTAGAAGAGAAGTTAACGGATATACTCGAGAAAATGATTAGGAATAATGTAGGTGTTTTACCAGTATTATATCATGACGAAACATTATGGGGTATAGTGACGGAGCATGATATAGTTAAGCATCTGGTGGAGAAGGATGTTGGCGTAAAAGTACGTGATGTGATGACATCAAGTGTTATTCACGTAGATGCTAGTGCAGTATTGGGTGATGCCCTACGCAAAATGATAAAGTATGGTGTAAGAAGACTCCCTATCCTGGAAGACCAGCACGTATGGGGGATAATAACGGCAAAGGATGTGGTAAGATTCTTTGGCAGCCATGATGTATTTCGCTACATAAGTAATGATCGTTTTGAAGAAGTCCTTCAGATCCCAGTTAAGGTTGTTGGTACAGTAAGTTACTTTACAATAAGCCCTGAAGACGATGTGGGAAAGGCAGCAACGATTATGATTGAGAAAGGTGTAAGTAGCCTACTTGTTGTTGAGAATAATCACCTCAAAGGGATAATCACTGAAAGAGATATTCTCTATGCATTAGCAGTGGCTAGTCCTTAACCCTATTCTATTCTGCTTTTAATAATCACAAAACTGTATATGGTGATGACTATGAGAGTGGAAGAGTTCATGTCTACACCGGTTATAGCGGTAAAACCAAATGATTCCGTGGCTTATGCACGTAGGCTAATGCTTAGATACCGTATTGGCCGTCTACCCGTAATTGATGATAATATGCGTGTTGTAGGTATTATAACACTACATGATTTTGTTAAATCCTATGAAACTGTGCTAGCGCGACGACCACTAGACCAAGTTATGGTCTCAGAGATAATGACATCTAATCCGTATACAGTGAAGCCCAACATGGGGCTGAAAACAGTAGCAGACATAATGCTCTCAAAGGGGATTGGGGGTCTTCCTGTTATTGATGAGAGAGGTATTCTAGTCGGCATAATCACTAAAACCGATATTGTAAGAGCGTATGCTGAGCGTATGAGGGGGAAATATGTTGTCGAGGAGTTCATGGAAAAGAATATTGCTGTTGCAAGTCCATCACATAGCATAAGCTATGTGTTGGAGCTTCTTAACGCGAATCCTACGAAAAGGGTTCTAGTTGTTGATGCGCGAAGACTTGTAGGGATCA
>JALTZQ010000143.1:1906-2866 GCA_027046105.1 Pyrodictiaceae archaeon | reverse complement strand
ATCTAAGGGGCCAGGAGGTGGTAGGCCTATAGCCCATTCCTCTGCAGCTAAAGCTAGAGAGAAGAGCCTCCAATTTTTCTATGGGTGGTACGACCTTGGAGGAGTCGAGCCTACGCTAGCCTATGCTACATATGGTTCGAGATACTGGATACGATTTGTATTACCAGACTCTAGCTATGCCTTAGATAATAGGATTATAGCACTCATTCCTAGAAAAGGATCTGAAATCTCTTTCCTTGAGCTTAAAGCCTTACTAGCCTATCTAAACTCCTCCTTCACGCAACTCCAGGCTGAGGCTATGGGGAGGGTTGCTGGCGGGGTGGCACTGTTAGAAGTAGATGTAAAGTCTCTCAGTAACTTCATGGTTATTGACGTAGCTAGGATGGATAGGTCTTCTCTAGAGAAGCTGGCGAGACTTTTCGACTCTTTAGAGGATAAGGCTAGAATGATGGGGGGCGCAGATACTCTTTCCTCTATATACGGGGGCAGGCTTAGAAGGCCTCTAGGCTGGGAGTCTAGGAGTAGTGAGGGGCTTTTCAACACTATTATAAGCGAGATCGATTCGGAGGTAGCCTCTATATTGGGGCTTGATGGGCTGGAAGCCGAAGTTAGGGAGGCCGTTTTGAGGATGGCTTCGAGAAGGCTAGCTAGAGAGCCGATAAGACGTTTCCATCTAAGCTAACTACCTCCCGTAGCCCTCCCTAGGGCTGGGTGGAAGGGTATAGTGTATGAAGGCGAGATATCGAAGATACTCAGGAGAATAGATGGTAGAGGGTACAAGGCTTATAAAGACTTGACAGGAGCTTCGGAGCTGGTTGACGGGATTGAAGTTAAAGTTGTCCGGGTTCAAGGAGACCCCTTCGCTCCTCCCAGCGTCATAGAGTGTAGAGCTACGAAGGTCCTACCACGACAATTTATACAGGATGACCGTATTATAGCGGTCGCCGACTTCCTTCATAG
>JALTZQ010000143.1:0-1896 GCA_027046105.1 Pyrodictiaceae archaeon | reverse complement strand
GGCTTCCATACTGCCTAGGTTAAGTTTAAGGGGCGTTGGTGAGGGTGGTAGTGGGAGGCTTTCCATTCCACAACCCTCACCTATAATGATACCGAGAAGCGCTGTGGAGGCTAGGCTGCGAGGCCAAGTGGCAGGGTTTACTGTGAGGCTCTGGGCAGGACTGCCTTCAAGGAGGAGAAGGGTTCTAGGCGACGTTGCCTCCGAATTACTACTTGAAAGGGTGCCTAAGGCCGTTTCAACGGCTTTAGAGGAGTTGAGGGGAGATAATGAGAGGCTTAGGAGGCATGTAGAGGCTTGGGCCGAGCAACAATATATACGTGAGGTCCTCCCCAAACTGAGGCTCATAGCCTTTGTGGGTGACGGGTCTATATTGCCTAGAAGGTGTGGAGGATGCTGGGAGCCTCTTGAAAATGCGGTTCCCTTTGAGTCCCCCGACAGCCTTAGAGTGGAAATAGAGCTACCTACCGGTAGAACTGTGACTGGAATGGGGGTGCCTAGGGGACTTAATGTCATAACAGGCCCCGCGTTCCATGGCAAGACTACCCTAGCGGAGGCTATAGCAGCTGGAGTATGGAATCACATGCCCGGCGATGGGAGGGAGCTAGTAGTTACCGTTGAAAGCGCCTTCTACGTTAGCAGCGAGAACGGTAGGTGGGTTTCATGCGTCGACGTTTCAAGCTTAATATTATCCCTCCCCGGTGGGAGAAACACTAGGTGCTTCTCCACAGTAGATGCTAGCGGAGCTACAAGCCTTGCTGCCAGTATTCAAGAAGCCGTAGAGGCTGGAGCTGAAGTCCTTATAGTCGACGAGGACGAGGCGGCTTCAAACATGATACATAGAGACCACTGGGCTGAAACCGTCACTGGTAAGAGAACCCTGAATCCCCTTAGCGACGTAGCACCCTCTATGAAGGGTGAAGGTCTGAGTGTAATTATAGTTGCTAGCGGCGCCATCCCCCTCTTAGCCGAGGCTAACTCCATAATAGTAATGGACGAGTATAAAGCGAGAGACGCTACGGAGTATAGAAGAGAAGCTATGAAAGCCTTGGAGGCAATGGGCTATGAAAGAGGGCCTCCCTATAGGAGGCCGAGGCCTAGGAGAGTAGCGAAGAGGCTTTACGTAGAGAAGGTTAAGGTTAAGGGGCGTATGGTTGAGGGTAAGGGTCTTAGAGATAGGGTTGACCTTAGGCCTCTCAAGCAGCTAGAGGAAGAGCCACAGATCCAGACTGCAGTGAGAGCCGCTTTAGCAATAGCCTCTAAGGAGGGGGTTGTGATAGCTGATGAAGCCCGCAGGATTTCAGAGATGCTGTGGAAATGGGATTATAGGGCTATAACCAGGGCTCCAGGCCCGGACTTAGCCTACGTGAGACCTATGGATATAGCGTTTGTGGTTAACAGGCTCCCCGGCCTAGAGGCTTCAACGCTTTAAGAAGCTAAAATAGAGGCTCCTAACACAGCCATTACTATACCTATCGCGAAGAATCCCATGTTGACTAGGGGATCGTCCCACGCGAAGAGTGGGAGCCTAACCCTCCTACCCCCCACATACACTCCCCCAGGAGTCATCATGTCCGAGGCTAGATGGCTAAGTGCTGAGGCTACAAAGGCTATGGAAGCCTTGAAGGCTGATGGAGGTCCTAAAGGGAAGCCTATAATGAACCCTACGGCGGCGGAGAGGGGTATTAGGGTCTCGAAGCTATGTAGGAGCTTAGTCCTATAGACGCTCCCACCCTTCCTGCCATGGGAGAACCTGTCAATAAATGGGTGGATGCCTGCCGCCAGGATAGATATGTAGGCGGCCTCCCACCATGGAGCCCCCAGCAGGGACAATACTAGGAGGGAGGCGCCAAACCCTAATGCCATGTGAGTGTGCACTTTCACCGAAGCCCCTAGAGT
>JALTZQ010000142.1 GCA_027046105.1 Pyrodictiaceae archaeon | reverse complement strand
ATTCCAGGCCATACGTAAACTGCGTGAGCAGGGGTACACTATCGTCTTGGCTGAGCAGAATGCGCGTGCAGCCCTCGAGATAGGGGATCAAGGTGTGTTAATCGTTAGTGGTAGGATTGTTTTCCGTGGTGCTGCACACGAGCTCTTAGCTCGTAAAGACCTTGCGGAGATGTATCTTGGTTTAAAGGGTGAATAGCCATGGTTATCCAAGTGGCTCTATTATCTAATGCATTAACCTATGCTAGCATTATAGCACTGCTTAGCCTAGGTGTCACGCTAACCTACATGACTACCAGGGTATTCAATTTCGCTCATCCGAGGTTCTCGCTTGTCGCGGCATACGCTGCTGCCATAGCACTTGCTAGCATATTTGCTATGCAGGGTGTCACGAAGATAAGACCTCCACTACCAGAATGGGCCTACGCTGTTGCCCTGGTTGTGGCCGTTATTGCGGGTGCAGCAGTAGCTCTCATAGAGTACTACCTTGTTATCAAGCCGCTGGTTAAGCTTGGTGCGGGCTATTTGACACTGATGATAGCAACGCTTGGTTTCGACTTTATATTGGTAGCCGTACTACTAGTGTCAAGTACACACTATAGTGTTACGAAGGTTCTCCTAGATGTCTTCTCAACGACGGGATCGAGGTTGACTCTATCTGGCTACGATCCTGTAATGTTTGCTGCTGGTGCACCGATAAGGATGGTGTTCATTGAAGCTATGGTGTTTACTATAGGGTTGACATTACTAATGTACTTAATGCTAATGAGGACTAAGATTGGTGTCATGATGAGGGCTAGTGTTGAGAACCCCTCGCTAGCACTAGTGCTTGGAGTAAACGTTGATCGCGTCTATGCCTTTGCATGGTTCCTTGCAGGGGCCACGGCGGGGCTAGCAGGCTACCTCATCCTATTCGGTACAGACATAATAGGCAAATACATTACAGCCACAAGCCCCTCCGATGAGATGATCGTAAGCGTGTTCGCGGGTAGCATAGTCGGTGGCGTAAACAGTGTACTGGGTAGCCTGGGAGGAGGCTTCCTAATAGGTATCGTAGAACAACTACTCGTGCCATGGACATCTACAGTGCTGGGCATCGGATGGCTGCCTAGGTATGCGAAGATGTTTTCAATGCTAGCTATCGTTGTAACCCTCCTCTTCATACCACAAGGTCTTGCTTCTATTCCTGAAACTAGAGTATGGAAGAGGCTCGTGAAGATTATTGGTCGTGGAGGTGAAGAGCAGTGACTGTGGACGTGGGTGTTCTTCTACAGCAAATAGCTTCATTCATAGCAGTATACGTGATAGTGACTATAGGACTTAACATTAAGGCTGGCTCCACTGGTATACCAGACTTTGGCCATGCAATGTTCTTTGGTATGGGTGGTATTGCTGTAGGTAACCTTGTTGCTCATCTCGCAGTTGCTATAGCTAATGCTCAAGGATTCTATGAGGTGCAGATAGGTGATGTATTAGGCAATAACACTTTAGCAATACTCGTGTTAAACAAGGACTATCTTGCACTACGCCCTCTGGAATCCATCGTACTCGTGGTCTTCTCGTTAATTCTGGCTGCCCTCCTTGGTGGACTACTAGGCCTACTAGCATCATATCCCGGGCTTAGACTACGCGGTGAGTACCTAGCAATACTGCTACTAGCTGTCGCTGAGGCCCTACGTATATTCACAAGGTACACCACATGGGTCATGGGTGACGAGCCTACAGTGGGGCTAACCGCATTAGACCTCTTTGCCTGGACTGGCAACTCAGAGCTGGCCGCAACAATCTTCAGCGTCATCGTCGCAATAGGAGTCTTCATCTATGCTGAACGACTGCACAATTCTCCTCTCGGCAGATTATTAAGAGCAGTACGTGATGAGGAGGATGCTGCACGTGCCCTAGGCAAAGACATTGCCATTGTTAGGAGAAATGCGATGATAATAGGTAGTGCTATTGCCGGTATCGCTGGTGCAGTCTATTCACTTAATCCATGGCTAGCCGCTGGCGCTATTGCGTCAGAGTCCATATTCAACCGTGTACTATGGACCTTCTGGCCTTGGGCCCTCATGATACTAGGTGGTATGGCTAGTAACCGCGGTATTGCTCTAGCAGTCGGCATCGTTGGCATAGCATTACTATGGCCAATACGTGTCTATAAGTCAGAGATAACGAGTATGCTCCACGTAGAAGCCGTTGGTATCGATCCAGGCTACTTCGCCAATGCACTAGAATTCCTACTACTAGGCGCACTGATAATAGCAGTAATATTCCTAATGCCACGTGGCATCATACCAGAGCAGCCATCATATACACTAGACTTTAACAGAATAGCACTCGAGAAAGGAATACCACCATCAACTCCTAAGAAGGGCGTTGTGGAGAGACTAGTGAGCCGTTTGAGAACGACTGCAAAGAAGCAGTCCTAGAAGCAATCCATCAAAATAGTTTTTAGCCTCCAAGGAGACCTCTAGCCTCCTTCTTCCCTACCCAGCATCATTACTGCTCCACCAGTCTTTTTACATCATGGAATTAGTGAGTGGTATAGGTGAGGCAGCTGCTCATATACCATTTAGTTTTAGTGGCGGACTAGTTACTTCCTCTAAAAATCTTTAGTGCTCACATGGTCTCCCCCGACAAGCTCCAGGATCTTCTAAAGGGGGGCCCTGAAGCAGCTTACAGAGCTCACTCAGAATCTCCCACGGTATTTGCCGTAACCTTCTCTTGTACTCCCTTAGCCTTCTCCGAAAACTCTCATTGTGGCTTGCTAAGCCGCCACTAAAACTAAATGGTATATGAGCAAGCTCGTGCACTAATGCCTCTAAGCGTTGACGACAATTTAGTCTCGAGAAGCGGGGCCATACTATCTCCACCACGTAGAGGGGGTTAAGG
>JALTZQ010000141.1 GCA_027046105.1 Pyrodictiaceae archaeon | reverse complement strand
CAGATAATTGAACTGTACGTACGAGTCTATAGGCCCGATAAAGCGTTTCTTCTCTCTCGAAAACCAGTACCTAGAGACGTCAAGAAAAGGCTCGAAGAAGCCAATATTATGGTTGTGGATAATGTCGGGTTCTCTATGGAGAAACTGAGGGATGTTGCGATCGTACTAGAAGACTATATAGGTTATCGTGGTGATGAAGAAGAAATACTTGTTATACCTATAGACATTATGCAAGGTTTAGACGAGCTAGCTAAAGCTTTTGGCATGGATCGTATAAACATGCTCCGTACTCTTATTGAATTTGGAAAACAACATCGAGAGGTATTAGGTAGCTATGCCCACAAGATACGCACATGACCTTTGGCAAACAATAGTAAAGGCAATAGAAACTATTAGACCGGTCTACGAGAAAGCCAATAAAGCTATTTCGCTGGGTTTAGAAATCATCGCAAGACGGTGGTCATATACGATCTTAGAGCCTTGTCAACACGATATCATTGTAGATGTTGGTGCCGGACCTGGGAACTCTACGAGAGGAATAGCAAAGCATATTGATCCAAAGTATATTATTGCGGTTGACCCCTCTACGAAATTATTGTCAACCGCTTGTAAGGAGATTGAGGCAAGATGTGAGAAGGTTACGGCTATTGCAGAGAATCTTCCTCTACGCACTAACGCCGTATGTGCTTCTTCAACATACTTTGCGTCAAGAGACTTTATTGACCCCATTAAAGGTCTTGCTGAGATGTACCGTGTTTCAAACAAGGTCTCCATTGTAGTAGATATATTCCTTCCGGAGAACACTATTCATAAACGACTACTTGAGGTATGGGTGTGCTACTTTGTCCCATTGATAGCAATGTTATGGGGTGTACAATACGTTAACCATTACCGTATGCTTTGCCCTACATTAAAAAACTGGAGATCTGCTAGTTACGTTGCAGCATTGTTTAGAAGGCTGGGTAGTAAACCATGGGTACGTCTAGTTCCTGGTGGTGCAGTGGGTGTTGTTGCAGCCTCAAAGTCTTAGCAAAATACTAGTCGCCATCACTGGAGCAAGTGGGATTATCTACGGTGTCCGTCTTATAGAGGTTCTAGTGAAGAAAGGGTACAAAGTTGACGCTATTATTACACGTAGTGCCATGAAAGTCGCTGAGGCAGAAGGCTACATAAATGATGTAGCCCGACTATATAACATCGTTAAAGTGTATGATGAGGACGATCTGACAGCACCATATGCTAGTAGTAGTGGCGCAGCCGACGCGATGATCATAGCGCCATGTAGTACAAAAACCCTTGCTGCAATAGCCCATGGTTATGCTGTTAATCTTGTGGTGCGTGCTGCCCTAGTTATGCTTCGCTTAAAACGACCTCTTATACTCGTTATCCGTGAGACACCTCTAGGTGTTATAGAGCTAAGGAACATGTTAATTGTTGCCAGGGCTGGTGCTGTTGTATTACCAGCTTCTCCAGGCTTCTACCATAAGCCAAAGACTATTGATGATTTGATTAATTTTGTGGTCGGCAAGATACTCGATATGCTTGGAATTGAGCACAAGCTCTATAAGCGATGGGGCAGCTAAAGAAGCTCCTCCTCAACACCATAGCCTCGACGTTTCATTAACCGTTCTATCCTTGACATTTGCTTCTCTTCTTCAACAAGCTCTTTCTCTATTTCCTCCATTGCTTTTTCAGCAGCCCTACCTTGCTTCTCCTTAGCATGCAGGCACGAGCCATCAGGTAGTAATGCTTTTGCAGCACAGCTTGCATACTGGCATGAACCACCAATGCATTCGTCGCCTATCCATCTACAGAAAGCAACCTTCTGCATACGGCCATGAACGGGCTTTCTCATGACAACTAGAGCGTTATTTAGGCAACGGAAGTAAGGACATTGGGGATTGCATTTACCATCCGGTAAGGGCATTGGCCTAGGTTTCTGTTCCGCCCTCGGCGCTGGTGCACGAGGGCCTTGACCAGGCTTAGTTGGTCTCCTTGCTGGCCTACTTCCTTTCCTACTAGGAGGACGTCCACTCAAGACCTTAGACACCCCTCTCTTTAAGAAGCTGGTACACTAATACCATCCCTCAATCCCCTATATCCCAGCGAGATCCATGGATACATGTAGATTCTATGGCTAGGTCTCCGCAATGTAGTAGGATTAAGGCTTGGTCCATTTAAACATTATGTATGTCGTGGATCCGGTTGTTTCATCCACCGCAGCAAGTACAAACTTTTTTCTAACACTATGACTTACTCTGCCTGCGCGAACGATTTCTAACGGTTTTATTCTCTCGCGGAATCCGACCACGTGGACGATATATGGTGCATGTTCTTTCCCAGGACCCTTTTCATAGAGGACAAACTCTGTACCGTATTTAAGACCTGAGCGCACAATAAGACCTTTTTCTCTTAATTCTTTGTATACGCGGTACAAAAGCTCGAATTTGTCTACCATGTTAGATCCTATGTCTATTAGTTCATTCACTGTGAGTACCCTTCCTTCACTATCTACAACGTCTAGTACGCCCTTTTCGACTAGGTATGTGGCTTCTAGTAGGCTAAGCTCTAATGGTGCATTGAAGTTTGTACTGCTTGGCTTAGCTATACCGAGAGGTTTACCATAGTATCCTTGTGAATATACTCGTCGTGCTGACTCTACATCAAATACTACAACACGTAGTCCTACGAGGACACCTACAGCCTTCATTTCCTTGCAGCCCTGTAAAGGGCTAGGAATCTTAGATTCTCGGCCACATTCCTCATAAGATCTGCACTATCCTCTAATAGATCTACTAAATCCCTAACTAGCATTAGTACTATGATGTCCTCGCGAAGCATCCTATACATTGCTATTGTCGTTTTACGGTATAGGTTATCTATTTCCTCTTCGAGGCTAAGAACATTATTTGCTTCTTGGAAGCTACGATTAGGGTTTGAAGATAGTATCCTTACTGCTGACAAAAGGCTATTGTATTGTTTCTGCAACGAATCCACAAGGCTTAGTATCATACTCCATAATTCTACGGGTATACTGTTTATGTTGCCATTCTCAGCTAAAAGGAGAGCTCTATGTGCAACTCCATCAATGTTCATAGCTACGCGCGCCAATTCCAGAAACACGCTACGATAAACATCTGAATTGTACAACATGACTCCAAGCCCCGCCATATAGCGCAAGGCATCATCCTTTACTCTCTCAGCCATATTCTTTGCACCACGAACCTTTTCGTAACGTGATTTAACAAGGTCTACATCACCTTTTGAAAGCCCCTCTAGTATCTGCCTTAGTTCCTTTATGGAGTCATCAACGCTCCGAGCTAGGCCCAGCATTTGTTCTTCAAGCGTCGACTCAGCTAACGATACTTGAACTCTCTCCTCCTTTTCATAGTCATAGTATTCAGACACTTGAACCCCCTCCACAGCACAATATACCTTTATTCCATCTCTTCACAGTCTACCGTCTAAGCAGCAATTAGCGCCACCAGTATTAAACACTAGTCCTTTACACCATCATGAATTGGGGCGCGAGGAGAGTTTGAAAGCACTTGTTGTTGATGTACTTGCAAGGGGGAGTAGCGGTAGACGGGTCACCGTAGACGTTATTGGTGCAGGACCTAGAGCCGTTACTAGCCTTATCGAAAAACAGGGCGTTGCGGCAGACCTCTACGCATATGAAGTTGTCATTGATGAACCCAAACTATTAGGTGATTACGATATTCTCTTCGTAAGTGCCATGTCTAGCGATTATGAAGGTGCTGCCAGATTAAAGAGGCTATGGAATAAGTATTCTAATGGACCAATGATTCTAGGAGGACCTATAACTAGCAGTATCAATGTCGTTGCTAAATTAGGGTATGATGTTGGGGTTTATGGTGAGGGCGAGGAAAGTGTACCACGCCTAGTGGCTGCAGTACACTCCGATTTCACGGGCTACACGGATCTAGTCAAGAGTATCCGAGGGCTCATACTTAACTACAATGGCAAGGTGGTATTTACAGGAAAACCTAACTACGTTAGTAGGGAGAAACTCTCATACAAACACAGTACAAGGCTGGATGGATATCCATTGTTCTGGGCAAGCCGCGTCTATGTTGAAGTTGTACGTGGATGCAGTAGTTTCAGGAGACCTATAATACCGTTACCGGATGGCAGAAAATGTATTAGATGCCCTATATGTTTCGGTAATGACACACCCCTTGAGAAAAGGCTTCGTTGTCCAGTAGGTATACCAGCAGGTTGTGGGTACTGTAGCGTTCCAGAACTCTACGGTTATGCTCGTTCAAGGAGTATTGATGTGATAGTGGATGAGGTCCGTGAGCTTGTGAGGAAGGGTGTTACACGGATAGTTCTTAGCGGCCCCGACATATTGGATTATGGAAGGGATTTGCTCGTTAACCCAAAACCATTAACAGATCCTTGTAAGCCAGGGCCAAATACCACCCTGTTAAGAGAGTTGTTTGAAAGGCTCTACGATAGTGTTCCAGAGTTTACTACGAGAGATGCTTATCTGATGGTAGAGAACATTAAGGCTTGTCTTGTTAACGAGGAGGTTGCAAGTCTTCTTGGCAAATATCTTCGTGGTACACCAGTGCACATTGGTGCAGAGTCGGGGAATGATAATTTATTGATAAGTATAGGTAGGCCTTCATTAACTAGTGATGTACGTAGGGCTGTAGCTCTTCTTGCAAAACATGGACTTAAACCTTACGTCTACTTCATATATGCTTTGCCTGGAGAAACTGTTGAAGCTGCTAAAGCTACAGTAAACTTTATTGAGGAACTTACTAGGCTTGGTGTAGAGAAAATAACGGCCTACCGATTTAGACCATTACCTGCAACAGCCTTTGAAGACATGAAAACTGTGATTACAGAGGCTAGTCTCATGATTAAAAAGAAGGCGATTGAGGTTAATGAGAGGCAAAAACTTTACTTGATAGGCTCTAGGTTACGAGCCATAGTAGCTGGATGGCATAATGTACAACATAGTCTCATTGCTTATCCATTACCTCATGGACCAGTGGCCTTGATCCGAGGGCCCCGCAACCTCATAGGCTGGCTTGTCGAAATAGAAGTTATTGATGTGGTTAATGACCGTATGGTGAGAGCTAGGTTACTGAGGAAGTTAAAGAGGTTAAAGCCAGCGAACTGACTGAGAAGTACTAGTAATAGCGTTGTACTATGTCTTCAAGTCTGCTTACAAGTCGTTCTAATTGCTCCATATCTGCCTCTATATCCCCTAGGTGTCCATTTAGTATTCTTGCGCCACGTTTAGCTAGCAATACAGTTTTGCGGAGGAGATCACGCTCATAGACTGCACCAACGATAACCATGTACTCGCTTAGGGTAGCAATGTTCTCTCTAGTAATATCGTCTACGTTGTCTAGGATAACTGCTTCACCAAGACTGTCCAACAGCTTAGTTCGTAGGGAACGTAGTCTACGAATATACCTTAGTGCAATTAACTGTAGATCTTCGTCACCTAGATCATGTCTAAGCCTATTAATTACCTTGTTAAGTGCCCTCACAGTGGATGCATGTTCTCTTGCTACTTCCTCAAGGACACGTAGCAATTGATAAGGGTCAGCATTGCTAGCCAAAAGAGGACACCCTTTTTAGGATGAACGTGCTGCACGCACTGTCGCTATGCTATTATCTGCGATACCCAGCTCGGGAAGCTCTTCCCCATTTACCCATACTTCGTTTGGAGGTACTTGTTCGTCAACTTCAATTTTATACCTTAGCCTCCTACGGTGAGCTACTACCACCTCAATGTAGTCCTTTGCATCTATCTCCTTTGCAAGTTCGGGGCTTATTTTTGCAACATCCTTCTTAAGCTCGTTGTGGAATCGTAAACGAACACGGCGTTCACGAATTCTTTTCTCCTCGCCAAATAACTGTGATGCTGGTGGTATTAGAGAGAGAGCTGTACGCACATCCACTTTTCTTTTAGGCACTACTTGGTTTTCACTATCCTCCCTCTCAGATTGACGATATCCATTCATCTCTTTACCACCTGGGCATTACTCTGAACCCTATGCTTCAAGGATACATGTCTAGTGGTTGGGTTAGCGGGTCTCAACCATGCTTGTAGAAGCTCCCGTGCCCCTTCTTTATCTTTCTTCCCTGTCTGCTGGCATCGCCGGTGATCCTAGCTCTTCTAGTGCCACGTTCTCTTGTATGAAGCGTTTTACTGCAATGGGTAGACTGTCTATTCTCACCCTTACTTGTTTCCATGTGTCACGATCGCGAAGGGTCACTGTTTCATCCTCTAACGTTTGGTAATCTACTGTGATAGCTAGTGGCACGCCTATTTCGTCTACACGAGCATATCTACGCCCTATACTACCATCATCATCGTATACTACATAGTAGCCATGCTTTACGAGCATTTCCTTGATAAATAGGGCTTTTTCTACCAGTTTTTCGTGCCGTGTAAGCGGGAATACAGCTACATCGTATGGTGCCAGTTTTCTAGGCAGGCTCAAAATAATACGGCCGTCCCTGATGCGGTAAGCGTATTCGAGTGTTACGTAAAGCAGACGTTCAATTCCAAAGGATGGTTCGGCGACATGCGGCACAAATCTCTTACCCGTTATCTTCTCTTCAACAACAGTAACACGTAATTTATCTGGTGGCACCTCTACATCACCTAGGCGTATCGGCTTACCTTGACTTATTAGTTCCTCTATAGTCTCCGGATTAAGTCCTTCGATAAGTCGAAGTATCTCTGGTGTTTTTTCGCGAAATGTTTTTCCAAGCCAGCCTTTATCTACTAGAATTCTTTTCTTTCTAACAACAATTGGCTTATCGTATTGCTTAAATACTGTAAGGTCTTGACCACTATACTTCATATGCCGAGAGAGATCATAGTCTGTGCGATAGCTATGACCAGATACCTCTATCCATCCCCACCTAGATACTCGAACCATTTGATCGAATGTCTGTGCTGAATAATGGGCTCTCTCCTCAACACCCTTTTCCTCAAAATACATGTTTTCGTAGGGTACACCTAGTTCATGGACAAAATCTCTTGCCACACTCATCCAATAAGCAAGCCATGGGCTAACAACTATTTTCTCCTCAACTAATTCACCAATACTATACTCTTCTATTTCCTCTCTCCCAACGAGCTTTACCCTCAATTTAGTATCCTTTACCCTCGAAAACAGTTCTTCTAAGTAACCACCTTGATTTGGTTCCTCAGGATCAAAGAAGAACTCTATCTCAGCTATTGTGAATTCCCTAAGCCTCATCATGCCCTGCCTAGGCGATATTTCATTTCTTGCAACACGTCCTATCTGAGCGATTCCTAACGGAAGCTTTTTCCTCATTGCCTCGTGTACTCTTTTGAAAGCAACAAACATTCCTTGCGCAGCCTCGGGACGTAGGTATCCAATGTTCTCGGCATAGGGCCCTATAGTCGTCCTAAATAATAGATTGAAAGTTCTCACCTCACTTAATGGCCCGCCACAAACAGGGCATTTGATTTCGTGTTCTTGGATTATTTTTGTCATCTCCATGGGTGATAGGCCTTCAGCGTTTATACTAGTCTTCTCTTCTATCAAGTGATCTGCTCTATACTTTCTTCCACACCTAAGACACTCAACTATAGGGTCTGTAAAATGTTCGAGGTGTCCACTGGCCTCGAAGACTCTAGCAGGAGCAATTATTGGTGTTTCAATTTCAACGACGATGTCTTGGTGTTTTTGTATAAAGTAGTGACGCCATAAATTAACTATCTTCTCCTTGACCCTGGCGCCCAGTGGGCCAAGATCATAGAATCCCGCTACTCCACCATATATCTCGTAGCTTTGCCAGAAGAAGCCTCTACGTACAGCTAGTTCAACTAATTGCTCATAAATATCCTCCAATACCTTACTCACCCTCTTCCCGTAACCCCCACGCCAAATAATGAAAGGGTAGCTAAAATTATAACCGAGTATCTAGAGAGGAGCCCAGACGCCGAGAATCGTTTGTAAACACTGTGGTGTAGGAAGGGCTCAAGGAAGTAGAAAGTTACTACGTCACTACATGATTGTTTACCTGGGGTTCGAGGAGAATGGGTCTTGCTGACCTCTATTTAGCAAGGCCCACTACGGTATTTAGTGGAGTCCAAACCAAATTGGAGAACTCTTTCGCGATAGTTCTTGGTGCACCCTTCGATTATACTACTAGCTATCGCACCGGTGCACGTGAAGGACCACGCTCCATAAGAGAAGCATCAGCCAATATTGAGTTTTATTCGCTTCGCGGCAATATTGATGTTGATAAGTTACCCGTTTTTGATGCTGGCGACGTCTCTATAGTCGTTAATACTAGCGAGTACATGCGCAGACTCACCATTGTCGCTGAGGAATTGGCGAAGGAAGGTAAACCACTCATAGTACTTGGAGGCGAACATACGATAACGTATGGTGTTATTGCTGGTTTAAAGAAGGATGAACCTTGCATTCTAGTTCTGGACGCACATTTCGATTTACGCGATGAATTCATGGGTTTAAAGCTAGGCCACGCAACCGTTATGCGTCGCCTAGTCGAGATAGTGGGTTCAACAAACATCTTTTTTGTTGGCACACGTGCTTTTGCAGAAGAGGAGCTAGAATATGCACGAGCTAAATCCATACCCTTCTTAACACCAGGCCAAATACGCATGCTAGGAACGCGTGAAACTGTAAGAAGGATACTCTCATGGTTAGAACATAGCGAATGCAATTCCCTCTACATCAGCGTAGACATGGACTTCTTTGATCCAGGCTATGCACCTGGAGTTTCTAACCCAGAACCTGAGGGGCTAGAGCCCTGGCATGGACTCGACATAGTATACTATGTTACACAAGCATCTTCAAAACCACCATTGGCAATAGATATTGTAGAGCATACGCCCGTGTACGATTGTGGTGGTGCAGCTGCGACACTAGCTGCAAAAATCATAGTTGAATGGCTAGCTGCTAACTATAGGCGGAGAGAGAGGGGACAAAACTTGTAAGAAAGAGGGAGATAACAGTCATATCCTCAAAGGCAAAACAACATCCATATATATCCTGAGGTGTACCACTCAGAAATTGATTAGCGATTCAACCTGGGATTGTCATATGGCTTTTATAACCCTACTACCAGCTGGCCGTACCTTATATAAGACCCTATGACCGCAATAGAGGCACTTGATTGAAGGCATTACCTCAAGATCGGCTGCTGTAAACTCCGCACCACATCTACCACAACGATAAATTATCTGTGTTTTATCTTCAAGTCTAGATAGGCTAGCCTCATACTCGTCTCTTGACCCATAGAGAGCCATCGAATGTCACCTCGAGGCCCGGCACCTCCCCACAGAGGGGTGAGCGCAAGGCTTATTAAGAATTTGGTGAGGATGTTCTAGCTATGGCTAGAGGCTCTACTCACCCCGGAGACAAGGGATAGATAGCCCATGGAGGAGTTATCTTCGCTTTGTGGCGGACTACCGCCAGAGCTTTGTGAGCAACTAACAATGGAGCAACAAGTGATAAAGATCAAGCTGGAGAAGAGGAGGTATGGCAGAGAGGTAACAATAATAGAAGGACTTAATGATAAGGAAATGGATCTTAAAAAGCTAGCTTCACAGCTTAAGTCTAGACTCGCAACCGGCGGGACCTACAAGAATGGGCGCATAGAGTTACAGGGAGACCATAGATTCCGCGTTAAACAATTACTGATTGAAATGGGGTTCCCAGAAGAGAACATAATAATAGTGGATTAAGCCTAATAGATTACCCTCTTTCCTTCGAGAGTAGGAAAAGACAACCATACTGGTTCAATAGCCTTTTTCCTGCCTATTGCTAGTGTAGCAAAACGTAGGCATAACTCCGACTTTCTACTATTCTAGCTGCCATACCGTTGATTGCTAGGTGGATAGATTAGGGTAGACTCGTAATTACCTCCCTGATTTACTGGGGTGGCCTTAGCGATGAAGCCTAGGTGGCCAATAAGGGCGAGGCTTTACTGGAGTAGAGAGCGCAATGTGCCATTATTAGAGCCTCATTGCAGCAATTGTAGTGATGACGGTATCTTTGAAGTACCTGTTGAAGAGCCTGGTGACGTAAGGCCGGCTCTACGTGCTGATTATGAGAGACTAAGAGATGCTATTGTATTTGAAACCGGCTCTGATAGAATTTATAGGGAGCTATTTGCCGGCAAAGTTGTTGTGCTCAATAGGGTTCCATTCATGGATGAGATGAAAGAGGTTATAGTCGATGGTGGTCATGCTGGTAAGCTATACTTTGACCCGGTTTTACTGAGGTGGAGGTTTAGGTTTAGTTGGTGGACAGCTAGGCTTGCTATCGACTATGGTCTCGTTGAGGTTATTAAGCTAAGGGCTGGTGAGAAGCTTGGTCCAAGACTTAGTCTGGGTGGACGTGTACTGGAAGAAGGGCAACAAGTAGTTATCGTTAATAGTCGTGGTGACCCAGTGGCTATAGGCTATTATCGTGGTGGTGCTGTACGTGTTCAGACAAAGCTTTCTCGTGGTAGAGAGCCATTAGAAAATGCTAGGAAGAGTAGTATTGAGGACGCTATAAAGGCAAATGAGTATACCCTGCACAAGATGAGTGCCAGAGCAATAACATTCCTGTCTGTGATGGCGGAGAAGCTTAGTGGTAAACCTGTATTAGTCTCATTTTCGGGTGGGAAAGATAGCCTGGTAGCATTGGATTTAACTGTACGAGCTAGCCTAGACCCAGAAATGATATTTAACGATACTGGGCTCGAACTACCTGAAACTATTGAGACTGTTAAGAAGACAGCCAAGTACTATGGACTAAAACTACACATTGCTAGTGCTGGTGACAACTTCTGGCGAGCTGTAGGTTTCTTTGGTCCTCCTGGGAGAGACTATCGTTGGTGCTGTAAAGTCACAAAGATGGCGCCACTCTCACATTTAGCCAGAAAGTGGCCAGATGGTGCACTAAATGTTGTAGGTCTCCGAGCATACGAGAGCTTCGATAGAGCACGTAATCCACGCGTATGGCGTAACCGCTGGCTCCCCCAATTCCTAAGTGTTACACCAATACGTGAATGGACCCAACTAGCTGTCTGGCTCTACATATTCAAGCATAGACTACCCTACAACCCACTTTATGATATGGGCTATGAACGTATAGGATGCTTTATGTGCCCAGCAGGATTCCTGGCAGAATACATATTGGTTAGCGAAAAGCATCCACAGCTATGGCAGCGTTGGGAGAGGGTACTAGAAGAGTGGAGGCAGAAGCTGGGTCTACCAAGAGAATGGATAACGCATGCTCTCTGGAGGTGGCATGGCCCAGCTGCGCAAAAGGCTAGACTGGCACATCGTCTCGGAGTAAGTCTGCCAAATTGGAAGAACATGTTAAACACATGGGTAAAATCTAAACCACCATCATTGATGGTGGTAGAGGATGAAGAGGATTAAAGTGGATCTAGGGGCGTCCTTTGACAAGCGAGCCCTTTTAGACCAGTATAGTATTCTTGGTGTTAGGCTTAAAGAGGAAGAGAAAACATTAATTCTAGAGAAGCCTGGTCTTTGGAGACTCGTATTTGACGGCAAAAACCTAGTCATGGAATCAGAGAAACTCAGTACTGAAAAACTAGTTGAGGAAACGATAGATGTAATAAAGCTCCTATACCGCTATACTTTCTGTGCTGGATGCCGTGCATGTGAACCTAACTGTCCCACTAGCGCTATTCGTGTAACCGATAAGCCACGAGTAGATCCAGGTAAGTGCATAGCGTGTAGAATATGCATAGATACTTGCACCATTGCCGAAGTATATGTGGAACATGTCATAGTACCACTTCTATTCAATAAACCGCTTGCATGGAAAAGAATTAGTAAGCGAAAGATAGAAGATACATTAGAGAAAGAGAAGACACTACTAGTGCAACAACAGCAACAGAGAGCTGAGCAGAAGAAACCCGAGGAACAGCTTCCACCAACAATATTCTAGCCACATAAACTCTAATGGTCCGAGCACTATTGGGCAACAACATCATACATGTAAACACCATACTCCTCAACGTAGACAAGAACCCGATAGCGCTCACCAGGAACAATACGAGAGGGATTCCCAGAAACAATCCAATCACTAATCTTTATCACTTTTCTCTCTCCGCCACGAATGACCCAGATGGTATTATTAACATACTTGCCACCACCAACTATAATCTCAACACCCAGAATTTTGGCAGAGCGCTGACCCTCATTACTCACGAAAAGCTCAAGAACAAGGTTAGAGCCTAAAGCTGAACCCCTGACATAGAGTAGTGGTGATACCATGAATGTCGCTTGCTGCGTTTGCCATACTGATAACAGGTAATTAGCTACAAGTATACTAAACACTATAGTCACACTTATAATCAAAACCCATACCATAATAGGATGCATTACCCTAAGGGTTCTAAGCACAACTCTCCCCGCCAAGACACAACAAGAAATCTTATTCTTAACTCATACATCGACATGGTCTAGGACAACACATGTTAGTCCAGGTACATAACTCTTTCCCTAAAGTTGAACATACCAGGAAAAAAGGCTCTTGATCCTCTACAACTAGCTTTAAGGTGTGTTAACCTTATTGTGCACTTACTACTCCTTGTATAGTCTGGGTACCGCTCTTTTCAAAGTATATCTTTATCACAACGGTATCGCCAACCTTTAGCCCTGGATCCGCACCAGTGAAAGTTATCCAGCTTGCACAGTTAGCTTGTACAACTTTATTGTCTACATCGACACATGGATCCTCAGCCGTGGTTAGATTCAATGGCTTGACTTGTGTGCCATAAACTAGCTCTGCTTTGAGGATTGTATCACTACCACTACCACTATTCTTGACATAAACCTCTGCTACAGATTGATTACCCGATACATAGACTTTAACGTTTGTTATTGCTATTTGGGGTGTACCAGCAGCCAAACCACTCCAAAGGCCCATTAGCCAGCCCACAACAGCCACAGCTATCGCCAACGCCACCGCAACAATTATCACCGTGGCTATTACGGGCGATATGGCTCTCAACTGGGTCCTCATCCTTATCACCCT
>JALTZQ010000140.1 GCA_027046105.1 Pyrodictiaceae archaeon | reverse complement strand
TGTGTGTCTGCCGGGAATGTTAATGATGCTGCTAATGCTGTTGTGTTTAGACCTGTAATGCCATAACTATATAACTTAACTGGTATGGTGCCAATATTGGTTATTGACATGTTTACATCTACTGCATAGCCAGGATAGGCATTGGTTATTGTGACTAGTAGTTTGATTACATCACCTTCGTTATCTAACACTTCTACATCAACTGCACAGCTTGCTACGTCTTTACCTTCAGCATTACTGAAACCTGGGGCTTGCGGATCGGGGCCTATATCACTGCATATCCAATCCGTAAAGGCTACATCAACTTCACCCGTATAGACATCAACATTAACGAGCAGTGTTTCGCTCCACATAGCAAATGCTGTACCCATTGTTGCTGCTAGCACTGCTATTAGGGCAAATGCTTGTATCAGGTTGCTTTTCATACCATGCCACACCTCGTAGTCGAGTATACATTGGGTTTCTCAGCTATAAGCAATTTGTGGAGTCTAAATACAGCTATTTGTTAACTATTACTAACATCCAACAGTGGTATGTAATAAAAGTATATTACTACTTGCACAGTACAAGCTTGTGAGAGATAGAACAAGGAGAGCTCCACACTACAAGGGGAAGGATAACAGATAATAATGTAGATGACGGCAAAGGGGGTTATGTTGAATGCTCACCGCCTAAATAATGGTTTAGAGGATACACTATGTGATTATATGACTATCAGCTGAGACAGGTGTCCTCATCCACGCAGTGTCGGGACCCCGACTTCATCACCTAGAACTATGATGAAACGACGGTCTAATGAGCCTTATTGGGCTATGACTGGTATTCTCCTTGCTGATTCTCTATTCGTTCAAGTATTTCGTGGAATTGATTTCTTCTACAGTATGGACAGAAGTGGTAGAGTTGATTTGTAGACAGTTTAGTTAGGTCAAAACTTACTTCAAGGAACCACTTGTTGCCACATTTTGTGCATCTTAGAAGCCATTTTGTCATCTTTTTCACCTTTTACGTATTCCTATTAAGCCTCTACGTAGTAGCTCGCGCATTACTCTTCTTAGCACTTTCCTTACTTTCCACCTTTTGTTTAGGTCACCATATAGTCTTATGGCTGTTAATCGTATACTATTTGTACGTGTTAGTTCTGAAAGAATCTTCTTGTCTTCTTCGTTTAACTGGTTTCTTAGGTAACGTAAACCTAGCCGTGCAATATCGGCAGGTTTTAAACCAAGATATGGATCCTGAGTTTCAAGTTTTGAAAGATCCTGTATTACTTCAAACTCTATTACTGTTACATAATCATTCGGATTCACATCACCATAGGTTTCCCGTAGTGCTCTCAATAACTCATCCTTCGATTTGAAACCATCTATCCTGGCATCCTCGTCCGTTAGTTCTGAGATACGCTTATATGCCACGTTCTTGACCTTTATTTTTGCCACCGGTCTTCCACCACCATGAACTATAAGCTCATTATATCTCAGCTTCACAATACCTAGTCTTATTGTCGCCTTCTTCCTCCCTGAAAGGATATCGTCAACATATTCACCTTTAACCATTAAGTGCCGGCCAAGGAATTTTGGTTTTCCTTTGTTACTCGCTAGTCTTTCTCCTACATCGTCTCTACTATACACTGTTACTACACCTCGCAGTATTTGTTTGATGCTATATCCCCGTGACATAGTGTTTACTCTTCTGGGGGAAGGGGCTTTAGGTTCCACCGGTGTTATGTCCTTACTCTGGCAGTGATGTAGCGTGCCCAGCTATAGGAGACTAGCTGGGCGGATGAGCTATTGCGATGAGTTAGGGCCAAAGCGCTGAGCCTTAACTCGTTATAGGTGCTTTTGGACAGTGTTTATCGCATAGAATTATGCATATTCATGGCCTGGCTTAAGAACAGTGTGAGGCTTAGTCTTACTTCTCGCTGCAAATACGGCTCCTATTTTTATTTTCTCAAGCGGTAATGATGTTGATAGTAGTATTCTCGCTTCATTAGGAATATCATAGTAGGGAATGTTTTGCGTAATTGTGTATGGTGCCAGCTCGGCTTCTTCGCCAATAATACTGTCAGTTATGTAGCTATGTGAGCCTATTCTAGCATTCCTACAGACAACGCTTCTTTTAACCTCACTGTATGCACCTATGACTGCGTTTTGCTGGACAAGAACACCACTTCTAACAAAACTATGGGCACCAATAAGGCTGTCTGGCCCAATATAGGCGGGACCCTTTATCACTGCATTGGCGTCCACGTATACTCCTTTAGCCACATAGACTGGTGGCTCGATATACGCCTTATCCGATACTTTAGCTTCCTCATGTATGTATAACCCCCTTTGTTTACTTAACTCATTTTGTACTGCAACAAGATAGTCCCATGGTGTATCTATGTCAACCCATGTGCCTAGCCACATTATTGATCTAAGTCTTTCCTTACTAACCATTTTCTGTAAAAAGCTTATCATGTCCTTGCTCTCTTTACACAGTACTTGCTTAAGCAGGCTATTTTTAGCTGATAGAATACCTGCTACTACTAGATCTCCTGACCCTATAGCTCTCACATACCCTTCATCATCTTGCCTTACAAGAGTGAAGCCTTTCTTATATATTGAAGGCCTAGTGACAGATACGAGAACAACCTTGGGATCAATACTAATGCGACGTATATGCATGCTATAGAATTCTTTATCCGCATATATGTCCCCATAAATCACTGTAATTATGTTCTCAGCTTCAAGCCTAGATATAGCTCTGCAAATGGTTTCACGTATTCCTCTTTCCTCAACCCTAAACGAAGAACAGTTATCACAATCCATTAATGCTTTCACTACATTGTCATCGTCATAGACTACAGTGACCTCATCAACTAGCTCTTTAATTGATGAAACTATAT
>JALTZQ010000139.1 GCA_027046105.1 Pyrodictiaceae archaeon | reverse complement strand
CGACGACCAGTACTCTTGCCTCTCTCAGCTGGTTCAGGCCCATACTATTATCTAGCTAATGCTGTAGGCGTACCGCTTACCGGTGCAGGTGTAGGCTACTACGAGTCTAGGGCACATGCGCCAAACAAGAATATTCGTGTAGAGGGCTTCCTTAGGAGTATGAAGCATGTTGCACTAACTATTATCGAGTTTGCCGCAATGGTGAAGACAGGGCAAGGTGGCCCGAAGAAGGCCTCTTAGAGGGGTGTGCTAAGCCTTATTGGTAAATCGGGTTTTTCCAGCACCACAGCCTTCTCTCGTGGCCTATAGTGCAAGGCAATAGCGTGAACACCTACACCTGCCTCGATGGCCTCTACAACAAGTTGTGCTATGACGGGGTCTGCTTCACGGTTAGGGGTGAAGTATCTGGGTTCGGGTAGAGCAGCAACAAAGACTAGAAGCGCTCTACCACCAGTCCTGGCATGGTTTATGAGCTCACGTATATGCCTGCGGCCACGTAGACTAGGGCAATCAGGGTATGAGGCTGCATCACCTAGTCTAAGCACAGCACTCTTCAACTCGACATATACTTCCTCACCATTGCATTCAACGAGGTAGTCTAATACCGACTCACCTAGCCTTGGATTTCTAGATATGAGGCGGCAACCATGAAGCCATGGAAGCATATTCTCTTCTAGTGCTTTCTCAAAAGCCTCCATCTGCATCCTAGTGTCAATGAGAGCAGCTCCGTCTCGATCCTTGACAGCAAATAATCTATATCTTGTCCTTGCACCACGGCCTGGTAGACAATAGCCAAGCCTGCCATGGACGAGGATATCGTGCAGTCTACCAGTATTATTGATGTAGGCTTTCTCGACAGTACCCCCAACAGCTACACGAACAACAAACCTATTCAAACGCTCAAGCACAATACACTCTACATGACCATGCACCCTTAGTAGTGTTTCCAGCAACATTCATCATCCCAAGCGGCTTTATTGCCTGAGGAAGCCTTTGTAGAGATCTATATGCGCATGGCTATGAGCAGGCCCTGACTCGTTGGCAGTATTGTTGCTCTCCAAGGACCTCTATCGATTTTCTCGAAGAACTCGCTTGGAGGAGAAGGATAGTACGCATTATGGAAGAGCGCTACTCCACCCCTTTTCAGCCTCGTAGATAAGACATCTACGGCCCTAGGATAGGCGTCCTTTCTTATGTCAATGAATGCTACATCTATGCTTTCGGGCTCCATGCGCTCCAGATAATCTATTGCCTCAGATGCCACGACTATGTGGTCTACTCTCCTAAACCCTGCCTTAACCAAGTTGCTTTCAAGTACTTGAGCTCTACGGGGATTCCATTCTAAGGCTATTAGCCTACATACATCACTACAAGAGTCTTCGAGAGCTTTTGCTAGCCAGAGACTAGAGTAGCCCATACCAGCACCAGCATCAACCACTACACCGCTACGACGACCAAGCATGTGTATGTAGACTATAGTGTATAGTACTAGTGCATCCTCATCATCGATGACCCGTACACCATCCATTAGCGATTCTTCGCGGACACGGAGGACGAGTGAGAGAAACCCTTTATCAATACTCGTTAACAACTAGGCAGCACCCGGTATGGCTAAGTAGGCTCTTCTCTTATGACGACTTACCCAGGTTAATGCAATTTCCTCTCTTCTCTACTAAACTACTACTCCGCACCGTATTGGTCTAGGTTGTAGAGCTTATTGCTTTTCCACTACAATCCCGAGATTTTTAAGATTAAACACTTGTAGCGATCACGATGCATAGCCACGCATTTGATAGTAAATCCATGGACCATGGCATTGACCCTTGGAGTTATGGAGAGACGTGATTAGGCCCAAAAGACCTAAGCAAGTGTTTCCTACACGAGTAGTGGGGGTCTGTTGTCCAAGTGCTTTACTGCTGCAGTCGATATTGGGACTAGTAGCGTAAAACTTGTCATGTACGATGATGGCTTTGGGGTTTTAGGGGTCTTTTCTACGCGGTCACCACTTGTTGTCCATGGTGATACTGCTGTCCAGGACGCTGAGCGCTTAGCTGAGCTGTTTACTAGTTTTGTTAGACGAGCCTCTCTTGCGGGTTGCCGTGTTACTGGTGTTTCAGTTTATCGTGGCTCTATGCTTGCGTGGGATGCTGATGGCCATCCAGTCACTGATGTCGTTACATGGCTTGATAGGCGATCGTTAAGATTCTATGAGAGGCTTCCTCTTGGCATTAAGGCTTTATCTAGTCTACCCGTGATAGGCACCGTTCTCCGGCCTGGATCACCAGCATTAATTGCTCGTATGCTTCTCTCTGAACCCAATGTTAGAAAGACTATTAGGGATGGCGGGTTTCTTTGGAGTCTTGACTCGTTTCTTGCATACATCTTGTCAAAGAGGTTCGTAGCAGATGTATCCCAGGCTACACTTACCGGGCTCATAAACCCTTACACGTTGAAGCCTATAGGTTTCGCTATCCGCCTCCTGGGGTTAAAGGGGCTACGCATCCCTGAACTACTTGGCCACGATGTCTTCGCTGCAAGGTTTTCTGGAGTGGATGTCGGCCCCTTCATTGCTGATCAGCAAGCCGCAGCTATAGGTCTTGGCTGCCTCGACCCAGGCTGCCTAAAGGTGACCATGGGTACTGGTGTTTTCGTTGATAAGCCGGTTGAGGCTAAACCACCACTTCTCCTACGTGAAGGCCTCATACCAGTGGTATTGCTAGCTATAGGTGATACGAGGCTGTATGGTGTTGAGGGGTTTGCCTCTGGGGTAGGTCTAGTCTATGATGCTTTTGCTGAGGCTCTAGGTGGTTTCGAGAAAATAGAGCAAATGGCACGTATCGAGGACGTTACACCAGCCCTAGTTGTCCCCGCACTGGCTGGGTTAAGAACACCCTATAAGCCCTATTT
>JALTZQ010000138.1 GCA_027046105.1 Pyrodictiaceae archaeon | reverse complement strand
GCTAAGCCATTCATTAAGCTCGTCATCTCCATCATAGAGCATGTCTGTAAGTATATCACTGGTTTTCCTCCTCTTCTTCGCAAGTTGCTCCATTAGCTCTTCCCCCAGTATGGGGGACTGGCTACTACTCCTCCGGGGTGGAGATAAGGATTACTGGTCTATCATTTACCATGTCCTAAAATAATGCAGGATATACCGGTTTTCGTCCACACATACACCTGGTTATGGTTTTCCTACGTTCTCGTGTAGAGCCAGCAGCGTACCCGGTGCCCCTTCTTCTCCTCTATAGCTGGTGGCTTCTCTCTACTACATACGGGCATGGCTAGGGGGCATCGAGGGTGTAGTTTGCAGCCTTTTGGCGGATTAATGGGTGATGGTGGTTCTCCCTTTAGCTCCACGGGCTCTACTTTTATCCCGGCCTTCTCGCGGTATAGGCTTGGCATTGAGGATATGAGGGCACGTGTGTAGGGATGCATGGGTGAACGGTATATTGTTGTAGCGTCTCCCTCTTCCACGATTTCTCCAAGGTACATTACTGCTATGCGGTCGCTCATGTAGTGTACTACTGCTAGGTTATGGCTTATGAAGAGGTAGGTTAGCTTGTGCCTAGCCTGGATATCCAGTAAGAGGTTTAGTATCTGGGCTTGGACTGAGACGTCTAGCGCACTAGTAGGTTCATCTAGGACTATGAACTCTGGGTTTGCCGCCAGGGCTCGTGCAATAGCTACCCTCTGTTTCATTCCCCCACTAAGCTGGTGGGGATAACGCTCCGCAATCTCTGGCTCTAGGCCTACACTGGCCAAGAGCTCAGTGATTTTATCCCTCGTTGGCTGTTCTCCCGCTACACGTAAAGCTTCAGCTAAGATATCGCTTATTCTCATCCTCGGGTTTAGGCTTGCATCAGGGTTCTGGAAAACAACTTGTAGTCTTCTACGAACACTGCGAAGCCCCTTACCCTTAAGCTTGGCAAGGTCCATGCCATCGACAAGTATTTGGCCACGCGTGGGCCTCTCCATGCCAACTAGGAGTCGGCCAAGAGTAGACTTACCACTCCCAGACTCACCTACAAGGCCTAAAACTTCTCCCCTCTCAATACTCAGCGAGACACCATCAACTGCATGAACATAGCGTCTAGGCTTACCTAGAAGACTCCTACCTACCGGGTAGAGCTTATAGACATCGATTGCTTCAAGAAAGACACCGTAACCCATGGCTAAGCCCTCCAGCCACTTCTAACGCCTACTTGTTAATGGGTAGTGGCATGCTACGAGCCTGCCATTGAATGGTTTTAGTTTTGGCGTGGCCCTCCTACACTCACTGGTAGCATAAGGGCATCGTGGATGGAAGCGGCAACCACTAGGTGGGTTAATGAGGCTTGGCACATGGCCTGGTATTGCTTGTAGCCTACCCTGACCCTTATGGATGAAAGGTATACTTTCTAGGAGCCTAGCCGTGTACGGGTGCATGGGCTCTTCTATAACTCGCCTTGTCTCGCCAACCTCCACTATATGGCCAGCATACATTACTGCTACACGGTCTGCGACATCAGCTGCAACACCAAGGTCGTGTGTTATGAGTATGAGGCTTGATTTCTCCTTCTCTGAGAGCCCTTTGAGGAGCTCTAGGATCCTAGCCTGTATAGTCACGTCCAGGGCACTAGTAGGTTCATCAGCTATTATTAGTGAAGGCTTTAACGCTACAGCTATGGCTATTACGACTCTCTGCCTCATGCCCCCACTAAGCTGGTGGGGATAAGCGTTATACCTTGCCTCTGGGTCTGGTATCCCTACGGCTCTCAGAAGCTCTATTGCTCGTTGACGCGCCTCTTGCCGATTGTAGCCGTGAGCCATAAACACCTCTGCTATCTGGTCACCAATCTTCATGACAGGGTTGAGGGAGGAGTTAGGATCCTGGAATACCACGCTTATCTCTCTACCACGTATCTTCCTCCAATCCTCATAGCCAAGCCTCGTCAAGTCCATGCCACGGAAGAGTATCCTCCCCCTCACTACTCTACCTGGTGGTGGGAGGAGACCTGCTATTGCCATGCCTAGAGTTGTTTTCCCGCTCCCCGACTCCCCCACCAAGGCAAGCTTCTCACCTTCCCGTACCTCTAGCTCAGCATCCTCCACTGCACGTACAATCCCACGTAGCGTGTAGTAGTGTATGGTGACGCTTCGTAGCTCCAGGAGGGTCATGGCGGGCTAGACACCTCGTAGCCTTGGATCTAGTGCCTCCCTTAACGCATCACCTATGAAGTTGAACGCTAGCACTACGAGGAATATCGCTAAGCCAGGGAAGTAGATCACGTGTGGCGCATAGAAGATGTATGCTCTACCAGTACCCAGCATAGTACCCCACTCGGGATGCGGTGGTGGTACACCAAGGCCAAGGAATCCTAGACCCGAGGCAAAGAGCACGGCTACACCAAGGTTCAGTGTTGTCTGGACGATGACGGGTGAGGCTACATTAGGCAAGATGTGGCGGAATAGTATTCTTACATGGCTTAGGCCTAGTTGCTCAGCCGCTCTAACATACTCCATCTCACGGGCTTGAAGAGTTGAGGCCCTCACTATACGGATGTATATGGGCACAAAGTATACTCCAACCGAGACAATGACGTTGAAGACTCCTGGGCCAAGTACAGCTGCGAAAGCGAGGGCCAGTAGGAAACCCGGTAGAGCGAGCAGCATATCGGTTATCCTTTGTATGACAAAGTCTACGCGGCCTCCATAGTAGCCAGATACTAGGCCTACTGGTACCCCTATAGCCGCTCCAAGTAGTGTAGCTCCTAGTGCCATTCCAAGCGTTAATCGGGCACCATACATTATCCTTGATAAGATGTCTCGTCCTTGCTCATCAGTCCCTAGAGGATGCTCCCAGCTAGGAGGCTGTAAGGCCTTTGAGAGATCAGTATCATAGGGGTCATAGGGTGCTATCCATGGAGCTAATATAGCCATACCAGTGAATACTGACAGTATGGCTAAACCTAGTACTCCAAGCCGATTAGTCAATAATAGTCTTAGTGTCTCTGAGCTCTGTAGAGTCTCTAGGAGGCGGCTTCTAGAGCTCAAGACCGTGCACCTTCGAGTCTAATCCTTGGATCTATGACTGTGTAGAGTATATCCACTACTAGGTTGACGAGGGCGAAGAGGAGGGCAAACACGAATATAGCGCCCTGGACAACAGGGTAGTCTCTAGCGAATATTGACTCTACTATTAGCCTACCCATACCTGGCCACGCGAATACGGTTTCTGTGAGTACTGCGCCACCAAGCAGGTTGCCGAATTGTAGCCCTGCGATAGTGACTACTGGTATCAGTGCATTGCGTACTACGTGGCGTGTAAGTACTCGTCTCCACGGTAGGCCCTTAGAGACAGCTAACCTGACATAGTCTTGGCCAAGTACTTCTAGGACACTAGACTTCGTCATCCTCATGATGAATGCTACAAGGTATAGGCTAAGCGTTATACTAGGTAGTATGAGATGCCTCCAATCACCGTAGCCCCCTGCAGGGAGAACACCAAGTTGCACGGCAAAGACCGCTATCAGTATTAGTCCAGTCCAGTAAACGGGCATGGATATTCCTACAAGGCTAGCTCCACTAACTAGCATGTCTAACAACGTGTTTCTACGTAATGCAGCCAATACTCCAAGCGGGATGCCCACGGCGATGGCTATAGCCATACTCGTTACTGCGAGAATTATGGTGTTAGGTAGCCTAGCCATAACCTCCTCTATAACTGGTGCTTGTGTACGTGCAGATACACCAAGATCAAGCGTTAGCATACGGAAAAGATAGGTTATGTACTGAATATGTAGAGGCTGATCCAAGCCCAGCTGCCGCCTTATACGTTCAACCTCCTCCTCCGTAGCCATAATACCTGCTATAACGCGGGCTGGATCACCAGGTATTGAGTGGAGTAGGATGAAGAGTATTGTGACAACACCTATAACCGTGAATATGAGGCCAAAAAACCTTTTAACGAGGTATGAGGCCAGGCCCTCCAAAATACACCCCTCAATACACACGCTATTTCTCGATGTAGGCTTCAGTGATGTCGAACTTCTCTATTGGATACACCTTTATGCCCTTCACATAGCTCTTATGGGCTATCACGTACTTCTGCACATACAGGAATATCCATGGAGGATCGTTCCATACTAGTTCGACTGCCTTACGGTATAGTTCTAGACGCTTTTCTGGATTAGGCTCAGCACGTGCCTGATCCAATAGCTTATCGAGCTCAGTGTTATTGTAGAATACGAAGTTGAAGCCTTTTGGCGGCATTTGGCTAGAGTGTAGTGTCGGGTACAACATGAAGTCGGCATCCATTATCCATGGGCCCCATCCAACGAGTACTAGGTCATGCTCAGTTTCCTCTAGTGGTTTAAACAGCATTGCTACGAAGGTTGGCCAGTCCGGTGTTATCAGCTCAACCTTTATACCAACCTTTGCCAGCATACTCTGGATTGCCTCACCGACTTGCCGGTCGAATAGATAACGGCCCGTTGGTACAAGCATCTTTAGAACTAGCTCTTCACCAGCCTCATTCTCCACAACGCCGTCATTGTCGCGATCCCACCAGCCAGCTTGCCGCAGTAGCTCTTTAGCCTTCTCTGGGTTATACTCGTAGACTGGCATCTCGAAGTAGCCAAAGAAGCCTGGTGGCATAGGTGACTTGGCGACACTAGCTAGGCCGAACAGTACGTTCTTCACGAGTGCCTCCTTGTCTACTGCATAGTTTAGTGCTTGCCGTACAAGCTTGTTCTTTAATGGCCCCTTCTGGAGTATGCCAACTAGCAGATACCTTGTACTATCAGCTTTTATGACCTCTATTGTTGGATCAGCCTCTAGCTTGGGGATATCTGTTGGTGGAGGCAATACCACCATGTCAACGTCTCCAGCGAGAAGCATTGCCTCACGCGTCTGTGCCTCCGGCACAATCTTGAATATCACCTTGTCTATCTTTACTGGGCCTCTCCAGTAGTTCTCGTTCTTCACTAGGACGATACGGTCACCCTTAACCCATTCATAGAACTTGAATGGCCCAGTCCCTATATCGCGTGGCTCATAAGCTATCCTGTCACCTAGCTTCTTCACAGCATTCGGTGACACTATCCCAGCAATGGTCGTTGTTAGCACTCTGAGGAAGGGAGCGTAGGGGTATTTTAGCACAAACTTCACGGTATAGTCGTCTATGACCTCGACACGATCAAGAGCGGCAAACCACGATCTTATTGGTACCCTTACAGATTCATTCAGTATCCTATTCATGAACGTGAATCTCACTGCTTCAGCTGTTAGAGGGGTACCATCCTGGAAGTATATGCCCTTACGTAGCTTCACTATAATCTCTTTACCATCTGGTGATACTTCATAGCTTTCAGCAAGCCATGGTATAAGATTACCCTTCTCATCAATCTTGAATAGTGGCTCAACTATGAAGTCTACTATGTTGGATATTAGCGTTGTTGTTTGGCCAACGGGGTCTAGTGTATCGGCATCAATGCCTATTGCTATGACGAGTACTTTCTCCTCAGTAGGTGTTGGTGTAGGGCTTGGCGTGGGCGAGGGACTTGTGGGTGTTGTCTCTACTGGTTGTGTTGGTGTCGTGGCGGGAGAGGGTGAAGGTGTTGGTGGGGGACTTGGCGTGGGTGTTTTTGTCTCTTCAACTCCTCTCGGCATGAGGAGAAACGCTACAGCTGCTATAACGACTATTAGTACGATTATACCTATGGCTATAGTCCTGGATACTGCTCTCAATACCCTCCCCTCACCATGCCCGTGGGTTCCTAGTGGGTCTAGTGCCCACAGTAAGGGGAGTGGGTTTATAAAGGGTTATCGGTTCCATTTAAACCGTTTGATCACTATGTATGAAGGAGTTGCCTATTACAATGCAATGGCTCCTGGTTTAAGGGTTAGATGAGACGGGAAATGCTCGCATCAGCCTCCTAGCATAGTTTATACCTTGTGCAGAGTTTGTCACGGTTTTCCTGGACTGCCTCTATAACCTCCTTTGTTGAGACTAAGGGATACCCATACTCCTTGGAAATCTTCTTGGCGTCCTCTAGGCTGAGAGCAGTACCCCTATCAAGCATCTCAACAAGCACTACCGAGGGTCTTAGATCAGCTAGTGCTGATAAGTGTAGACTGAGCTCTGTATGGCCACGTCTCTCACTAATAGAGCGTCCTATGAGTATGGGTACATGGCCTGGAGCCATGAACTCATCGTAGAAGATTCTTCGAGCAAGATCCCCCATACCTTCATACACGTACATTGTCACCTTGTCGAGGGCTCGTATAGTCAATGCACGGTCACTATCACGTATCCCCGTCGTAACATCCACGTGGTTAACCCACACGGAGAAGGCAGGCATATCCCCATAACGAGGTTTCTTAACGAGCTTGGAGAGCCTGGGATGTCTGGAATAGGTCTCAGTCATAAATTCTATGCCTAGAACGTGGGCTACGTGGAGGGGCATAGCATAGCAAATAAGGCCTCCTGCAAGCCTCCTCATCTCATACACGGTATCAGCATCTACGCGGGAAGCGTGAACCACATAGTCTACCTCATTCTCCCTACCAGCATCATCATATACTAGCACTGGTATACCCCTACGTAGAGCATCCAGTGCCTCGCCGACGCCACTACTCAAGGCCTTACATCCCCCAAACCAGTTGTAGTATTATGACCAGATGATGCCTTCAAGTGGAGAGTAGTACCCTAAGAGAGGTACTCCTCCCCTATGTGATGGGAGGCTATCTCCTCCCTCCCCTCTTTGCTGGGTTACTGAACACCACTTGGGGGGCTTATACGGGTGCTGTAGCAGCTAGTAGTCTACTAGCAACAATTACCACTGTAACGACTAGTGCTATGAGGATGTTGTCGTCCAGGGGAGGCTTCTCATACCGCTCTACAAGGGTGGCTAGAATCCCTGCAACTACACCAGTGATCCCTGCGTAGAGTGCTCCTAGGGGGATAACTAGTGCAGCCATGGCGATGTTTCCTATCCAGTGCTTTGTCCTATAGCCAAAAACGAAGTTTCGCACAAAACCAGTAGCGGCATCACCGAAACTTATCATCAATGCTGGTAAGATAGCCATACGTGGATCACCTAGGAGTAGCCATAGCACTAGCACGGAAACCCCCCATCCAACTACGAAGTTTACTTCATACATGTTCTCCTCTACTTGGAACCAGTACATGAGCCTACCACTACGCCTAGCAAGGTAAAGCATGAGGCCAAGTATCATACTCATTACGAAAGGCATTATGGGTGAGGAGAACACATAGGGTGTCACTAGAGCAACCACGCCACCAGCAGCCACATGGATAATCTTCCTATTATAGTACACAGCCTGGTTTCTCTTTAAGCCACGGGACAACATGTAGTGGTATAGGGGTTTAGTGACGTAAACAACTACAAGCACGTAGAAACCCAAGACGAGTGCCACGAGGACATCGTCTAAGTCTACTAATAGGGGGTTCACTGCAGTCTCCCTCTCTAGCACGCAGGTGATGGCATGATCCCAGAAATCTTCTCCTCTACCAGTCATAGAGGAGATAGAGGAGGCTCGTTCACTGTATTATTGATGCATACGGGCTGTCTCTAACCCTATAGAGGCATTAGTGGTGGTTTAAGAAGAGCCCGGAACAAGTATATTAGCGATTTAGTGCTACATTATTAACACGGAGAATCACCTCGATGGTGTATTCGGGTTTGGTTCGTTCCTCTCGCCGTGAAATTGTCTTGGAAGGTGTAAGCCCAGATACCGTGGTAGAGCTGGTATCAAATCCTGGACTATTCATTCCCCTATGGCCCTTCCTCGTATCTCTGGACACTACTGATCGTGGGTATCGTGTGAGACTACTTCTCAAACGTTTCGGGTTCAAGCTCCAAGTAGACTATGATGTTGAAGTGGTTTCTGATCATGCTAAGAAGCGTGTTGTTTACAGGTGTAGTGCTCCCGGGAAACTATTCATTGTGATAGTCAGTGCTGAGCCTCATGAGAAGGGTGCACGTGTAGTCGTTGAAGCCCAGTATAGTGGTGACTATGAAAGATTTTCACGACCTCTCCTCAACGAGTTTGTAGAGGCTGTTGCAGGAAAGCTTCGCTCACTAGTGGCTGAGGCACGTGAAACACGTTTAACGGTCACTACTAGCCCGTTGTCAGACCCATCGCTTATGGCTCGCGCCATTGTCTCGGGGAAGATGCTGGTACGTGAACGCGTGGACTTAGCCGATGAGGAGGCTGTGTCTGGGCTCCTGAAGAAACTGTCCGAGATGAGCCATGGTAGGACATTATTAGTGAGGCTCACAAGTACGAGGACTGAGGATTGTATACGCGTTTTTCTCCGGAACGGTGAAATAGTGGATGCCATGATAGAGAGTGGGGCAAGGAGGGAGCAAGGTATTAGTGTTGTCGAGAAACTGTTGGACCTGCTACGTGGCGAGTGGAACATGCTTGTAATAGAACTTCCTAGTTAAAGGCCACCCACCTTGGTATCGTGGGTGTATTGTAGGAAGCTAGGTGTAGGTTTTACACCTAGATCAGCGAGTATACGTAGTGCAGCATTGACCCCAGGTACACCTGTCACTTGTCCACCGGGATAGGATGATGCTGAACCATGGTATAAGCCTTCAATTGGGGTTCGGTAGTTGCCCCAGCCTGGTAGAGGCCTTGCATCGTATAGGAATGGGTCATTCATTGGTATGTGGTTAGGGTCGCCAGTAGTATTACCACAGTATCTTTCCTGGGTCTCCCATCCCCTAACCTCTATATCTACGACAGCCTCGGGGTCTACTCCCGGAAGGAGCTCTAGTACATCACGTGGATTACCGGTTAAGATTACGCCCGAGAACTGTACCACATGTATAGGCTGCTGCGCCCCGAGGGTGGGATAGGTAACTTCGCCTCCACCTATACGGCCCCACACAGAGTATAAGGGGATGCCTTTCCAGTTCTTCTCAACCGGAGGCTTTGGCTCATGCTTCACGTAGACGTCTATCCTCGTAACATAGTGTTTTGTCTCAGCAACAGACTCCAGCGTAGAACGCTCCGTTTTATCGAGAAGATCTACTGCATCACCCAGGAGACGGGGTAGAGCGACGATGCTGCCAGCGTAGAGTATTGCTCGTGCCTCTACGAGTCTACCATCATTAATATAAACTCCCGTAGCACGGCCATCCACGACAGCTACTTGCTCTACACGTGTACCAAGCCATAGTTCAACGCCTGCCTTGCGCGCACGAGAATAGAGTCTTGTATTGAAGTCTCTGAATGCTCTCTTAGGTAAACGCCACAATCCATACCCTTGATTGAAATATGCTAGTGTAAAGGCATTAGCATCGAGCATTACTGGGTAGATGAATTCCAGCCATAGCTCCTCTGGTAGGTACATGGAGAGGACTTCTCGGCTTGTCTTTTCAGCGAAAACCTCTAGTCCACGACGACACTTTTCGAGAACACTAGCAACATCATCCCGGGATGGTGCCTTAGTTGTATAGTAGAGACCATTCACTCTCATACATTTCCAGTAATCTGATATGTCTTTCAGCATCTCAGCTGCTCCAGTACCCCCAAGAGCCTTCAACTCCTCCAGTAAGTGCTCTGTACGTGTCCACCAGCGTAACCAAATCTCACCCTCATATACATCGACCCAGCTGGGATCCGTAGTGTAGAGTGTATCCTCGAGCCCAAGCCACGTAATGAGCTCGCTAGGCATAAGCCCAACCGTGTAAGCATAATCAGATCTCCAAACACCATATCTTACACTAGCTGACGACAATCCACCAACAACGTAACGTTGCTCCATGACAGCGACGCGTAGACCATGCTCGGCAAGTAGTATAGCGGCCACAAGTCCATTATGGCCAGCGCCAATCACGATAACATCATACCGCGACATGAGCTCCACCTAGTAACATCTCAGCCATTGAGGGGGCGCACCCAAGCCTTTAAACAAGTAAACGGGGACCATGTACCGTGTGGGTTTCACTCCTTATAGCCTAGCAGAAACCCTTACCCTATACCTGGCCCGGGTATCGCCCGCGGACCGCGCCGCGTAACGGCGCAAAACCCTTCGGGATGAGCGCGGGTATCCGTTCCAGGCTCCCCCGCACTACTCTAATCTTTCCTGTTCCTGCTCGGTGGCTGGTGGTCTGAATTCCTCGGGAAGCCTGTAGACGTGTATGCGGACTCTACCAGCACGTTCAATCCTTTCTGCAACCATGTCGGGTTCTGCATAGCTCTCGTTTATAGTACAACCTAGTGCACGGCCTCCGCATGCTATGAGGTAGACTGTGTCGGCACCTGCGTCAATCCTTAACAAGTAGCAGTGCTCATCCTTTGGTAGTAGGCTGAGGAGTCCTTCAAGACCCTCCCCTGTCACCGTAGCCACGTGTTCTCCACGGAGAATGAGGCGTGCTCTCGTAACGGGGTCTAGAAGGCTGGCACTAGCCTCTTCAAGGCAGACAATGTTCTCTGGAGGTTTCACCTGGTAGACCTGGCGTAGTAGCTCACCGAGCAAGTTATAGGCCTCCATGCCTCGTACCTGTTTGCTAGCCACGACAAGTAGTATGCCTTTACCAGTATCTAGTGCGCCAATAACCGAGTATCCACGGCTAATTGCCCATACAAACACTATTGCCGCTGATTGAGGCTTAGAAACAAGGATGCCAACTACATCCTGGTTCTCCAGGGCTGAAGCAAGCTCCCTCAAAGATATGTCAAGACCATATGTTCGTGCATCAATTATGGGCTTACTCTTAGCTGCCACTGCCCATTATGCCCTCACAGCCTACTCTAATCACACAGCTAGCCCTAACTAACACCACCTTGGTCAGAGGAAAAAAGGAGATTGGCTCTAGGAGGACTCCAAAGAGGGATAAGGGGAGGAAACCGGTAACCAGTAACACCTGCTATACCTAGACTAAGGGGAGCAGTGCTTAGAGCTGATGAGCAGGGGTAGTGGATGGTGAGGCCTCATTGGCGTAAGTGGAGTACTCGTAGCATCCTTGTTGAGCTAGCAGATGATATTGAGGTTGTGGAAGCCCCTATTTACAAGAGCACGGGTGGCCCATTATTCAAGACACTATTGAGTAGTGGGTGTAGAATGGATTGTCGCTACTGTCCAGTGTCCCGGATCTGTAGAAGTGCTATACGTGAACGCTGGGATCCAGGAAAGCTCGTACGTGTCTTCCTAGAAGCTCATCAGCAAGGGCTTGTGCGTGGTTTATTCCTCTCTAGTGGCCTCTACGGTGACCCGGAGACTGTTGTGGAGGAAATGATTGGCGTCGTGGAGGTGTTGAGAAAGAGAGGTTATCAGGGCTATGTCCATGTTAGGCTCATGCCGGGGACTCCGAGAAGCCTAATACGTTATGCTCTAGAACTGGTTGATCGTGTAGGGTTGAACTTGGAAGCTCCAGGCCCGAGTTTCTTCGCGGAAATCGCTCCTAGCAAGGGTAGTTGGAGCCTCGACTTGTACTCACGGCTAGTATACGCAGCAGCCATAGCTAGGAACCCTAGACGTGTCGACACGCAATTAGTTGTTGGCGCTTCTAGTGAAACAGACTACGATATACTGAGGCTAGTAGAGGATCTCGTCTCAAAGGGTGTTGGCAGGATTCATTTCAGCCCATTCCACCCATACCCTGGTACCCCCATGGAGACTCATCCTCCAACTCCACCTAGGAGAGCATGGCGCCTCTATGAGGCTTGGGCCCTCCTTGCAAGGTATGGTATGAGGCTTAGGGATCTAGAACCAGTCCTAGACGATAACAAGATGCTCCCCATTACGAATAGGACGTTAAAAGAGCATGTCGCGCTGGCACATCCGGAGTGGTATCCAGTGGACCCGGATACTGCTACGGCTAGGGAGTTAGCTAGGGTTCCTGGCATAGGCCCAGTAACTGCTAGGAGGATAGTGGCTATGCGTGAAGAATACGGGACGCTCACCCCTGATTTATTACTACGACTACTAGGCCCGAAAAGGTATCAAAGAGCTGCTCCATGGCTAGCTCTACCACGTAGAACCCTTTTAGACGCGTACACGCCTCATTGACTACCCTGGTTTACACTCTGGCTCCCCTTCTGGTACACTAGGCTTATGTGGTATCATGCATAGGAAGCGGAACACTGAGTCCCCGGTGTTATGGTACTCGTGCTCAACGTTTGGAGGGATATAGACGAAGTACCCCTCGCCAACATCGTAGGTTTTATCGCCTATTTTTATCCGGCCCCTACCAGAGAGAATGAATATTTCGTGTTCCCATGGATGCCTATGCAGCTTTATGTAGCCTCCAGGCTCTAGCTCGAAGACCCTCATAGCGAAGAGGGGTGCACCATCCTCGCTTGATATAAGCCATCTTATCGTAGCTTTCTCGCCGAGATCCTTAGGGACATCCTCTGCCTCTACACGCGTATAGTGGGCGACTTTTTCTCCACAAGGACCCTTCAAGGCCATGCACCACCCCTTACTCTTTCGGGCCAATGCTTATCTCTGGTACTACGGGGAAATAGTAGTTGCGACGGGCTCCATCTGCATCACGGCATTACCTGTTTTTATCTGATTAAACAAGCCAAATACAGTAGAAATATATAGATGTAACGAGGCTGGCTTAATTTAGGTAGAGGGGGAGGACTGAATACTCTTGAGCTACCGGCTTACCATGTCGCAGAGGGAGGTACTCGAGGCCCTCATAAAACTATATGAGAAGCAGAAGAGGATGGTTAAGAGTAAGGAGATAGCAGAGCTCATAAACCGTGATGAGGGAACGGTTAGAAACATTATTTTGAGCCTTAAGAGTCTTGGCCTTGTAGAGTCTAAGACGGGGCCTACTGGAGGCTATATGCCAACTCTTAAGGCGTACGAGGTTCTTCGTGGAGCAGTGGTTCATGTGCCGATTAGGCTTCAAAAAGATGGGCGAGAGCTTGACCTCACTGTTACTAGCATAGAGCTTATGGACGTGTTTAACCCAGAGGGTAGTAAGGCCCTACTAAAGGCTTATGGGGACTTCTCTGAAGTCCAAGTAGGCGATATTGTGGCACTTGGTCCTTCTCCCCTAGCACGCGTGGTCATTGAGGGAGAGGTTACTCATGTAGATCCTACTAGTGGGCAAATAAGCTTAAGGATACTAC
>JALTZQ010000137.1 GCA_027046105.1 Pyrodictiaceae archaeon | reverse complement strand
AATTTTGGCAGAGCGCTGACCCTCATTACTCACGAAAAGCTCAAGAACAAGGTTAGAGCCTAAAGCTGAACCCCTGACATAGAGTAGTGGTGATACCATGAATGTTGCTTGCTGCGTTTGCCATATGGATAGCAAGTAGTTAGCTACAAGTATGCTAAACACTATAGTCACACTTATAATCAAAACCCATACCATGATAGGATGCATCGCCCTAAGGGTTCTAAACACAACCCTCCCCAACAAGGCACAAAAGACAAGAGATTTAGTTATTTTTGACCTATACATTGGCGCTATCTAAAACACTACGAACTAACACAATACGCGTATTCTTTCCCTATTCAAGCATGAGCAAAAAGGAAAAAACCACTTCCGATTCCAAGACATGTAATTTAGCCATTGGTATAGTGCTAATTTTACTGTGCGCTTACTACTCCTTGTATTGTCTGGGTACCACTCTTCTCAAAGTATATCTTTATTACTACGGTATCGCCAACCTTTAGCCCTGGATCTGAACCAGTGAACGTTATCCAACTTGCACAGTTAGCTTGAACCACACTGTTGGCTACATCAACACATGCACTAGTAGCACTACTTAAAGTCAATGGCACAACTTGTGTACCATAAACTAGTTCCGCTTTAAGGATTGTATCACTACCACTACCACTATTCTTAACATAAACTTCTGCTACGGCCGAAGCATTTGCTACGTAAACCTTAACGTTTGTTATTGCTATTTGTGGTGTACCAGCAGCTAAACCACTCCAAAGGCCCATTAGCCAGCCCACAACAGCCACAGCTATCGCCAACGCCACTGCAACAATTATTACCGTGGCTATTACGGGCGATATGGCTCTCAACTGGGTCCTCATCCTTATCACCCTCCACCTGGTTATCCCTATGCTGGGGACTGGACTTAAATTATTTATGCTGATAGACCGCGTTCTTAAAACTTGCCAAAACCATCTTGCACAAACTTGAGGCACATAATTGAAAATAGGCGAGATGGGCACAGTAGTATTTACTCAGCAACTAAGTACCATTAAATTCCCGATGTAGCAATATTGTAACATATCTTGTCATTATGTACTAAGACTAGACTTTCACAAGCAACGCTCTTGGCACATCATCAATTATGACTGCCTTTATTGCGGCCTCAATATCCTCGGAAGCTATAGCCTCAAGTTCTTTACGAATCGTCTGGAGTCTTGTTATCTTGTCATTTATTGACTCGACAAGCTGCTCTAATAGTTCTAGCTCCACCTCTGCTGAAGGATTGAATGCTACCTTTATACCGCGCAGATCCACTACAGCCGCCCCTGCCTGAGCACCTTGTGCACCCAATTTAGCTAGGAGAGACTTGAGCTTCTTATCTTGCTCAGCCCTTGCTCGTACATCCTCAAGCACGCGTAGCAGTTCTCCCAGTATTCGCCTAAACTCTCCTAGCTTTTCATCAACATAACGTATGAATTCTGATATCGATCTAAACTCTTTTACCTCGGTTGCCATAGGCTGAGCCCCAGGTATTCCAAGATAGCTCATCGGACTAGGATTAAATAGTTATGGCTTGGGAAGCCTTGCTTAAACGAGAATAGGTGAAAGAACACTATAAACGAATAGGAAAAACGTATTCACTAAGCAGTGTATTTATCCTCTCGCATAGTATGTTAAACCAACAGACTCAACAGCCACAGTAAAATCAACATCATCGACCCCTACATCACCATACGGGTCAATAAATCCTACTACTACATAATATGTCTCGCCCGTGTTGGGTACTAGAAGTGGTACTGTTATAGTTACAAAGTTCGTATTCGGCGGAAAAGTGTCCTCATAATCATCGAGCTGCTGATATATGAATTCATGTGAGGATACGATCTCATCATCAGCCGTATTTAATGTACCATCAGGTCCTGGATCTATGAGGTAGAATCCTATAAGGAACCTTTGTGGATCGAGTACGCATTGGGTATCGCCACCTTCGTTGTCATGATAGTATATGCGTGCTGTAACAACAACCATACTGTACCTTGATGAATCAATTGGGTAACCAGTAATATACATAAAGAACGGTATAGTTGTGTTTTGGGATACATCCATGTATTTACCTAGGTCTCCCGCTGGACAACCAAGGCCAAGACCATACCCGATTTCGCCTATACTACCCCAATCATTATCTTCGGTCGTAAACACTAATTCTGCAAGGCCATTACCATCAACATCTCCTACAAACAGATACGGCGTATAGCTTGAAACAGGGTTACCAACTTGCTCCATGTATAGGAAGAGCTTTTTAACATAAGCTTCAATACCTATCATGAGATCTACTCCCGTTGCCCCACCATAGTACCACCAATAACCTCGTGCATCATCAATATTTATTATGGTAAAGCTAGCTGACGAGCCAGACACGCTGTACTCATACACTAGTTTGAACCTTGTAACATTATGTATGCCTTCGAGTCTTAATCTCCAACCTGTCGAATCACTTGGATAACAAGGCAATGTAATACTTTCCATTAGTTGATTACTAGTTGCATTGTATATTTCTAGTATTGGTGCATAACGAGAACACCCACCAGAAGGACGGCCTGGCCCCGTCAAGAGCATATTATAGGCACTTAGATTTCCTGGCTCATAGGCTATGAACGCGTTTCCTATTTCAGCTACGTCTCTATCACTACCACGTATTACTACGCGTACATTCTCGTAGTAGGTGGTTAACACAAATGATTTAACATTGTAAGCTGAATCGTATCGCACCATTCCTTTAACAAGGCCTTGCTGTATATTCTCTATGGTTGGTTCATTAAGAAGTAAGGGGTCGACATAGACAACACTACTATTGCGTAGATCATCTAGCGTCTCGCCAAGAACAGGTATCGATTCTAATAACACGCTTTGTGCTACTGATGCAACTTGGGCCGATAAG
>JALTZQ010000136.1 GCA_027046105.1 Pyrodictiaceae archaeon | reverse complement strand
CCCAGATGAGGCCTTAAAAGCTATAGAGGTGATCAATAGGATTGGGGGTAGGCAAGGCTATAATGGTTTACCAGAGCTACTGCCTGGCATAAACTTTGTACTTGGACTTAATGGTGAACGTCCTGAAACATATAGACTCAACGAAGAATTCATCGCAGAGGTTTACAAGAGGGGATTAAATGTTAGACGCATTAACGTTAGACAAGTCCTCGTTTTACCTAAGACGGAAATGTGGCTAATCGGCACAAAATACCTTGACAAGCATCGTAGACTCATAGAAACTTTCCGTGAGAAGATGATGAATTACTCTAGAAAGTTCCTACAAAGAATACTACCACCAGGAGTTATAGTCAAAGACCTTTACGTCGAATACTACGATAGTAGTCTTGGTGTAACCTTTGCTAGACAAGCAGGCACCTACCCTTTAGTTGCTGAGATACCTTGCAGAATAGAGCCTCCTCGTACACTCGACGTAGCTGTTTATGGCTATGCGGGTAGGAGTTTACGTGCTTTACCAGTGCCCCTAGATGTTAATCGTACACCGTTTTCTCTCCTTGCTAAGCTTGTTGGGAAACAGACAGCTGCAAAGATAGTTGCGTCAAGACCTATAAGAAGTAATACTGTTTTAAGGAGAATGAGTATTGATACGAAGTATGTTAGTGTAGATGGAGTTTTCTGCGAATAACCATCTGCATCAGCTACATGCGTTACATTAAGGGAGTAGGACTTGTCAACGCTTGCCTAGCAAACTAGTTTTTAAATAAGCATTAATGACAAGGTATGCTATGGGCGTGAGGGAGATGGCTATAGCGCTTACCCAGGATAAGGACAAGAAATACGCTGACGATACGATTCTGCCTTCACCAGCAAAATTTGATCCCAAGACTAAAACTATTACCATAGCTGATAAGAGAATAGTTGTTGGCGGGCCAAGGCCCCGTCTACGTGATGGAGAGAAATTTGTTACATATACCACGAGCTTATGCCCTGTATGTTATAGGCTTCTTCCTGCAATAGTGTTTGAGAAAAACAATGCTATTTGGATAAGGAAGGTTTGTCCGGAACACGGGGAAGTGGAAGAACTGTATTATAATAGTGCAAAGATGTACTATAAGTTTTTAAAGTTTGAAGAGGAAGGTGTTGGCGTTAAGCCAGACGTACAAATAACAGCACCATGCCCATTTAACTGTGGGCTTTGTACACGCCACAAGAACCATACTGCCCTAGCTAACTTAGTCGTTACAAATAGGTGTGACTTAAGCTGCTGGTATTGCTTCTATTATGCAGAAAAGGCGGGTTATGTTTATGAGCCCAGCTTGGAGCAAATAAGGTACATGATACGTAGATTGAAAAAACAAGGAAAGACCATGGCTATACAACTTACTGGTGGCGAACCCACCATAAGAGAAGATCTTGTCGAAATAGTGAAATTGTTGAAAGAGGAGGGAGTACGCCACATACAACTCAATACTCATGGAATAACATTTGCTAGGCTATGGTTTGAAAAAGGGCCAGGATATGCAGTTGACTATGCAAGAAAATTAAGGGAAGCAGGCGTTAATACGGTCTACATGAGCTTCGATGGTGTTACGCCAAAAGCCAATCCGAAAAACCACTGGGAAGCACCTTATACATTAGAAGTCTTCAGAAAAGCCGGAATGACCAGTGTTGTACTAGTCCCAACAGTCATTAAGACAATAAACGATCATGAACTAGGGTTAATAGTGAAATTCGCTGCTAAACATATAGATGTCATCCGCGGCGTTAACTTCCAACCAGTAAGTTTGACTGGAATGATGAAAAAAGAGGAAAGACGGCGTTACCGCGTAACAATACCAGATGTTGCAAGGTGGGTAGAGGAGCAGACGGATGGTCAAATACCAGCTGATTCCTGGTTCCCAATACCTGTTGCAGCCAAATTTGCCTACTTTGTAGAAAGTATAACAGGTGAAGAGCAGTTCTGTATGGCTAACCATCCTGGATGTGGTGCAGCAACTTACGTGTTTGTCGAACGCGATGCAAATGGTTTACCTAGAAGATTTATCGCCATAACAGACTTCTTTGATGTTGAAGGATTCGTTGAATACATGGAGCAAAAAATGGGCGAATTCCTTACAGGAGACTTGGCATCCTCCTCAAAGTTCAAGAAAGCCATGAAGCTAGCGGCTGTAGCCATGGCCTTACCAAAATTTGTTGACAAAGAAAAGGTACCAAGAAACCTCAATATAACTAAACTTCTACTTAACATATTCATTAAAAGGAACTACGAGGCTCTAGGCCAGCTCCATTACACAATGCTATTTCTTGGCGCGATGCATTTCATGGATCTCTATAATTATGATGTTGAACGCGTACTGAGATGCAACATTCATTATCTGATGCCCGATGGTAGAATAGTACCGTTCTGCGCATTTAACGTGCTAAACGACATATATCGTGACTACATACAGAAAAAGTACATGATACCTCTTGACGAGTATGAGAGAATATATGGTAAAGATGCACTGGGCGAGAAACTAAAGTATAAGAGAAATATTAAATTATTAAGGTCTACACCAATATATTATGAGGCTTATAAAGACATAGTTCCCGACGAGGTACTTAAAGGAGCCAACACCCTATGATTTAAGCCGCCTTTGCTGACCATGAAATTGAGTGATGAGTTTTTTACGGGATGAGGGCTCGGACAGCCACCGCTACATCACACCATTCTTGCTATGTAGGTCTGTGTTCGGGACTGTCCTCATAGCCCATATCTAGGGTAATAATATGCCACTACTATTATGTACTATTCTCGGGTAACAATCTTGACTGCTCAAAATCCGGAGCTACATGTAGACTATGTTGATGTACACAGTCATTTATACGAATATGATAACGACTATATTGGAGAACTGGTTAAAAGGAAACGAATACTAATAGTGGTTGTTAGTGATGACTATGAAAGTAGCCTACGCGTTATTGAGCTTGCCAAGTCATTCCCTCAGAATATCCTCCCATGTGTCGGATTACATCCTTGGGAGGTAGGTAAGAAAACAGATCCAGTAAACGAAGCTAATAAAATAGTTGAAATAGCCCTTGAAAACAATGTTTCCTGCCTAGGTGAAATTGGATTAGATACAAAATTCGTTGGAGATACTATAGAGGTCCAGAGAAGGGTCTTTAACGTATTTATTAGGGCCGCAAAAGAGTATGATCTCACACTAAATCTCCATACTGCTGGGACATGGGAGGAGGTATATGAAATACTGGTTCGAAACGATATAGGACGAGCAGTATTTCACTGGTATACTGGTCCCTTGTACATGCTGACACACTTGTATGATGCTGGCTATTTCATATCCGTGAATCCAGCCATTAAGATACAACAAAAACATCGTGCTGTAGTCTCAGCCGCACCACTAGATATGCTTGTTTCTGAGAGCGACTCACCATATGAGTATCGAGGAATAAAGATGACACCCTTGCTTGTGGAGGATGTAGTTAAGGAAATAGCTGCAATAAAGAACGAGGATCCATCTTATGTAGCTAAGGCATTAGTGAATAATGCGTGGAGGCTCTTTGGCAGGTAAATCAATCACTGTTATTTTCTGTCTAGCAGGAAAAGCAACGTTTACAACCAATGTTTCACCTAATATGACATTATGTCTCACTGAACGGTGTGCATGCCCGTGTATTGCTAATTGTGGCTTATGGTTACGTATGATCTCTTCAAGTTTCTTACTACCCAATTCTAGCCATATACTCTTGGGTTCACCTACTAGTGTTTGGTATGTAGATGCATAATGTGTTACAAGGATTGTTATGGCACTTATTTTACGTACTTCTTTAAGCATCCCCTCCAATTTGCGTAAACGCTCGGTATAGATCCTCCATATATTGGGTATGTTCTTGCGCTGCCATTGTGTGGGTCTATCTAAGACACCACGACTACCGACGACACCTACTCTAACACCATCTATTTCAACAATTACGTAATCATCATCTAACCATTCTACTTGTGGATAACGCTTTTTAAACTCTTGTTCAAGCCCCATATATTCTTCATTACCATAAACAGCAATTATACGAGCTTTCGGACACCTATTTTGCGTAGCTGCAAGAACACTCTGGAGCGCATGTACTTTTCCGCGTTCAACCATATCGCCAGCCCATATGAACAATTTAATATTGTCACAGAATCCTTTAATTGACTTAAGCGATGCAATGTAGCTAGATATGTACCTAGGACTATGTACATCAGCTATTGCAGCAATAAGCATTCAACCTACTCCCCCATTATGGAGAATAAATGGTTGAAGATTCAGTGTTGCGCGGTACGTCCCTGCCCTGCTCATCCTACCCGCGCATTGTGCGCGGGGGTTGCAGGGCCTCCATCTGGGTTACTTTGCTAGAGGGTATTTGGGTGTTTAGGGGTTCAGTAGTATCCGGCTCTCTTCATTGTTTCCCTGCTATCTGCGACCCTCTTACTCATCATTACCACGCTCCTGGTGTTTAAGCGAGTGTGGTTTTTATGAGGCTTCGGGTAATCCTTATGGCTATTGGAGGATGAGGAAGGACGGTCTGAGCCATTAAAGGGCTGTGAGGAGGCTGAGCTACGCTGAACCGCCTTACGTTTGCTGCATTTATTCTCTTATTACTACTGGGTTATGCTATTATAATACATACGTTTGTTAGAGTAATCGACATAGATAGTTATGTAAGTGATGAACAATGGTATGTCACTGCTGCTATTAATATGGCACGAAAAATATGGGGTATACAACTCCCAGGAAAATATAATGATAGTCTAAAGGTTTACACTCTAGTTATTAGTGATGATTTCAACTGTAGCAAGGATATGTTAGTAACTAAGCTTAACGCCTTAAATCTAAGCTTCGTAATCATTAAAGCCGATTATGATAGGTTAAAGGCTATAGCCATAGCCATAAACAACGACACAGAGATGCTTATTGATTTCGATTGTATCATTGACGTGTTTCCCGGCATTGCGCCTGATGAGGAAAACATAAATAACTACATGAACTGGGAGCATCCTCCACTAGCAAAATACGTACTCATAGCCTCAATGATCGTACTTGGCAATAATGAGCTTGCATGGAGAATACCTAGTTTGATAGCAGGTCTTGTTATATGGACGCTCACTGTAGCTATTACCTATAGGCTTAGTGGAAGAGGATTAGGGTTTCTTTTTGCTTCTTTAATACTTGGAGCGGGCATAATTTTTGATAAAACCTTTACTATCATGTCTTCGATAGCTATGCTTGATATATATGTGGCCCTTTTCACCATAATCTCACTATGGTTTGCAATTAACCATAGACCATTACTATCAGCACTATTTGTTGGTCTATCTGGTTCAGTGAAGTATTCTGGCTTTTTCGCTATACCCTGGCTCTATATTGTGGCTAGATGGAGCAAACAGAGTCAACGAGAGGCAATCATTGTTTCACTTATTGTCCCCTTTATTGTTCTTCTCATTACCAGTCTTCCCATAATACTATATCTAGGTCCCTCTAACTGGCTAAATGAACTCATAGGTGCTATTAAATGGCACACAACTAGTCGTTCAGAAGGACCCCCTTACACTACACCATGGGGGCTCCTTATTGGCGATGTGGCATTTCCCCTTTACTATGTTGGTTGGCTTCTATACTTGTCAGTAAAGGGTAATGCAGCTATTTCCATAATTGCACTTTTATCCGGTATAGCAGCTACCATCGCATCAATTAAGCGTGTAAAGGACGTGTACTTACCCAGCTTATTATTTACTTCAATCATATTAGGGTATATGCTTGTTTACCTCGCTGGTAATCGTACACTTTACAGTTTCTATGCAACACATTTTGCATCAGTAGCTCTTATAAGTGCCTCCCTGTTTCCTCTACCTAGATCCGATCAATTAGACTCTGCACTGCTGTTACTGAGAAAGTTTTTTAGAGGAGAAAAGGTGGAGGCCAAAACCCTACCTGAACTAGGCACAACCATTAATCTTATTGTAGATAAACCTCTTGCTTTGGTAGCAGGAATTGTAGGTACCATGGTGCTTATTGTTAGAAGTGTTGGCGGGGATAGCATTGTACCTTTGATACCGTGTACTGGTAGCATTAGCGTCTTCTTTTGCGAGCTCGACGAAAAGTCCTGGTTATTCATTTTATCAGCTTCATGTATCATGTATTTCTTATTTTTTGTACGAGAGACATTTATCGATGAGAAATATGTTCATACCTTACTATTCTTATCGCCTATTTTAGCTTTTAATGGCTTAAGCGATTTCTATTCTATCTTTGCACCATTACTCTTGCTCGCCCATAGAATTACAGATTCAAATCCTTTCGTAATGGCCATTATCGGCTTATTTTCACCAACATATGCTTACGCTTATATAGCAGTAGATAGAATGGGTCTCGTAGGCTTTTTACTCGGTCATAGTATTGGGTTTATGCTCCCATACGCAATCCAGAAGGAGTTCTATAATCCGGAAGTAGAGCTTCTGTCTCTTCTTATCGGTATTTCTGGTTTTATTCTTCTTAAACACTTTGGTCAGATTTGTAAGGGATACTTAGCCCCATTAGCCTTAATTACATACCCAAATCCCTTGTTAATAGAGCCCTATGTTGCGTGTAGCGTTCAGAGAAAAGGGTATATTCGTTCGCTGATAGCGGTGATGCTCTTATTTTTTATAGCTAGTTATGGATTAAATGGTGTATCCTACATAGTCTATGCTGGTTTATTAGCTACTCTCACGTTATGGGGTGTTGCTAGTGACATTGGTATGGGGGCAGCCAAGGATAGCACAGTGGATAGGGGTAAAGGTGAGGGGTACACTTAGGCCGCCTTATCGTAGACTTGCATTAGCTTTGGCGTGTACAGCTAGTAAGAATCTTCAGGGACGGGTTGCCCTTGTTGCTCCTCCACCTATAGCTGAAATCTTGGTTAGCAATGGCTGTTTTCGCTCGTGGACAGCATGTGGTGAGGGCAAAGAGAAAACCATTGTTGTTTTATGGTGTAATGAAGACTATTCTAGCAAAGGCTTCAATGTAGTTTTCGCTGCCTCAGCGCCTATCAGGGAATTAGCAACAATTCGGGCTAAGTATCTTGGTAATGAGAGATACCTAGTGTCCTACATGGGGTTTGAAGAAATTGTCCGTGTCCATGGCTTTGATATTTATGCTGACAGTCCGCCCAAGGAATCACTGGCTGCTCTACTTCGACATCTTTGTAGACACGTTAGTGAGACCGGCATTTTATCAGTACAGGAGACCGTAGAACTCCTTTCCCATGAGCTGGGCTACCGTAAGGGAGAGTTACGGAAATTAATGATAGATCTTGTGAAAAGGGGCTACATCGTTGTAGAAAAGGGGCACATTATCAAGATCAGATATCGTTGTTAGGCTCCAAGCAAAAACAAGTAACGAAAGTTAATTCACTTACTGGTTTAATAGACTTGTATAGCAGGCTTAAACGGAATGACAGCCTCAATTTTTTGCTTAGGCAGAGATCTCGCTTCCTTATCATCCACATAGATTATCGTCAGCTCTTCTGCAGCCACAGCTTCCATTACATATTTCTTTAACTGTTCTAGTACTATCTTCTCATCGAATTCCTCCACTTGTAGTATTAGCCTACGCGTATATTCATCAAGGCCAGTCATGTACTCATACAACCTGTTCACAATCTTGGATACACGAGATTTGTTCTCCTTAGCAACACCACCCATTACTTCTCTCATTACTTCTCTTAGCTGTCTTCTCAACTCCACAGCTTCTGCAACTTTCCTGGCTATCCACCAATAATCCGGTTTCGATACAGCAATGACTATTCTTGATGGCTTCTTTCCTACAACACGAAGTATTGACTCTATATCTGTAATTACCATATCAGCATATCTAACCATTAACTCTACCTTACTATCACGTCGCTTCTTGTCAGGCGAAGGCCATGGTGATAAAGAGGCAAACCCCTTGTTACCAATCATTTTCCATACTTCTTCGGTTATATGAGGCGTTATTGGCGCCAACATGAGTGTCCATACTCTAACTGCTTCACGTAAACCACAACCATTGAACGATCCACCCAGATTCATGTACTTCTTTATCTCCTTTGGAAACTCATAGAGCAGTTTGACTGTTGCATGACGCAGCCTCAGTTCCTCCATAGCCTTCGTTACATCCTCAATGTATTCCTGCGTTATACTCATTAACCATTTACCTGCAATGCCGTCATTAACACAGCTTTCACTATTATTTGATAGCGTCTTTGCTATTTCATAGTACTCTTGAATTCTTGACAGAATACTTCTTGCAAGCTCATCTGTGAAATCAGCATCTTGCAGTAGCTCAGCAGCTGCTAACAGGGTTGCCCTAACAGTATCAGGACCATAAACTCTAAGTATCCTTCTTAAGGGAATTACGTTTCTTAGACTTTTACTCATCTTCTTCCCTTCAAGTTTGACAAACCCGTTCACCACTATCTGTCTCGGCCATTTATCCTTAGGATAAATGGCCACATGGTTAAATATGAAGAACGTTAAATGATTTGGTACAAGGTCTTTCGCACTGTGTCTCGAGTCTAAAGGATACCAGTAATCGAATTCTTTCCGGAGCCTCTCAAGTAACTCAATAGATACACCCGTTTCTCTTGAAACATCCTCTGGCTTACCCTTACCCAACATCACATAATCCCAGAAGCTTGGTGTCAGTTTTTCAGGGTCTAGGCCAGCATTACGTATATGGTGTATGACGGTGTAAAACGCCATGTATATCGTCGAGTCACTTAGACTTTCAATTATCCATTCTTTTGACCACGGCAATCTAGTGCCTAAGCCACGTGTTCTTGCAGCCGCTCTTAGTTTTAACCAGTCTATAGTCTTTTTAAATTCCTCTCTCATAACCTCCGGGACGATTTTCATATTATCTAGTGCTTCGTATGCACGCTTCTTCCACTCTGCATCACTGTAGTTTATGAACCACTGGTCTTGAAGCACCTTCACAACAATCTCAGTGCCACATCTACAATAGACTGGTCTATTCATTATCTCATACATTTTATCTGCCAAACCTAGTGCTGACAACCATTTAATTGTCTCTTCCCGTGCCTCTGGCACAGATCGGCCAACTATCCAAGCTCTTAAAACGGCACGAATGTATTTGGCCGAGTCGCCGAAGAAAGACTCGTCGATTAGCTCATCAAGATCTCTTCGCATAAAGCCATGCCGATACTCATCGCCATAAACCGTTTTTGTTGCTTCATCGAGGAGGTCTTTCTCTTGCTGCGAACTGATACCTAGCCTTACTACAACATCGCGGGCTGGTATATCGCTATAGCCTTTCACTTCTATCACTGGTATCGGTGTAATCTCCTCCTCGGATATACCTAGCTTTACTAATAGTCCATTCTTTCTCAAATCCTCTAATGCTATGTAATCATAAGGTGCATGTGCCGGTACACTCATAACAACGCCCGTCGCAGTATCGGGATCAACAAATTCTGCAGGTAAAATGGGCACTTTCTTACCCGTTGCAGGATTAATCACCCTCTTACCTATCATCTCTTGCGGGTTTATTTCGCTTATTTTTCTTACCCTTTTCATCTGGAACTGAAGCTTAAACAATGCTTTCTCTGATACTAGCCATTTCTTACCCTTATCAGTTTCAACGACGACATACCGTGTAGAAGGGTTAAGCCATATGTTAACTGCACCAAATACTGTTTCTGGTCTAAGTGTTGCCGCTGCAAGGTAGATATCGCTATCTTCAAGCTGAAACAGCAGTATTGTAAATTCACCTATCTCAGGCTCTACATCACCCTTAGTGTCATGCATTCCCACAGGCATATTGTGGTTAGGACACCATCCTACCGGATGCGTGCCCTTGACTATCAATCCCTTATCTTTTAATTTCTTGAATTGCCATTCAATGAATTTGTTGAATTCCTTGTCTATCGTTGTGAACTCACGGCGCCAGTCTATGCTATAACCCATTTCTATCATTGCTTTTTTGGCGTCTTCGTGAAAATATCTTGCCATGCCTAATGGGGTTTTCAGTTTCTCAAGATCGCCTGGTGGGACATCGTATACATTAACCATTAGGTCTATTAGTTCTTCATCATTTTTCGCTAAAGCTTCCGCCATAGTCAATATCGGTGTACCGGTATAATGGAATCCCATTGGAAATAGTACATTATAGCCTTGCATTCTCTTGAAACGTGCATAGACGTCAGTTATCGTGTACGTTCTACCATGCCCTATATGCATTGGACTGTTCGGATAGGGGAATGCCGCTGTTATGAAGAATTTTGGCCTGGAGGGATCAGGGTCTGCCTCGAATACCTTGTTCTTGGACCATAGTTTCTGCCATTTTTCAGCTATCTCAACAAGCATTTTAGCAAAATCATTAACTGGTGATCTAGCATTTAGCAAGCTAGGTCGAGCAATAGTCTTCGACCCCTTGCTACCCATCCATTACCGCCCCGCTGATTACTCTATTTATCCTTGTCGCTATCCACTAAATCGCTTAATTTTATAGGCTTAGTGTTCCAGCACATGATCTACTGGAGGACGGTGTAGCCCATGGAGCATGTTGTAAAGGCTATGAAAGAGATTGTGACATTTATAGATAGGGCTATTTCCTTACTTAGAGAGGAACAAGTTAATGCGATGATTGAGCTATTGCTAAAAGTCTACAATGACTCAAGAAAGGTTTTAGTAATGGGGGCTGGCAGAAGCGGGCTCGTCGGTAAAGCGTTCGGCATGAGACTCATGCATCTGGGCTACAATGTATATATTCTTGGAGAAACAATAGTACCAAGCATTGGTGAAGGTGATGCCGTAGTCGCGATCTCGGGTTCCGGTAGGACACAATTGATTGTTACAGCTGCCGAAACTGCAAAAAAAGTTGGTGCAAACATTATAGCAATAACAAGTTACCCTGATAGCCCACTCGGCCGTATAGCCGACGTTGTAGTAGAGATACCAGGGAGGACAAAGTTAGCAGTCGAGGCTGACTACTTTGCAAGACAAATCTTAGGCATTCATGAGCCACTAGCCCCTCTAGGAACACTCTTCGAGGATACTGCACTTGTCTTTCTAGACGGCGTCATCGTGGAGCTCATGCACAGGTTGGGGAAAAGTGAAGAGGATCTCCGGGCACGACACGCTAATATCGAGTTCTAATCCCCAAAATACCATTGATTATGGGGTATAAAAAGAGATGAAAACGATTTTACGTAGGCCTAAACCAGAAGATCTTAGGGACGGGAAAGTTGTACGAGCCTTTGATCCCTGGGGTAGCCCGCTCTGTACTTGTCCACCAAAATATTCACTACAACCGTACACTGGCTGTAGCCATTTCTGCCTTTATTGTTATGCAACTGCTTACATAGGGTTAAAGAAGAGTACTCCAAAGAAGAATTATAAGCAAAGACTTATCGCTGATCTACCCCGGTTAGCTCGCTCTAAGTATCACGTAGACTTATCAACAAGTAGTGATCCTTACCCCCCAGAAGAGGAGAAATATAGACTAACTAGATGGACCCTTGAGAAGCTCGTGGCAGCGAATATTCCCGTATTAATAATAACTAAGGGAGCACATGTAGTAAGGGATGTTGACATACTTGCAAAGGGGCGCATTGCTGTAACGATAACTATTACTACTCTTGACCATAGTCTTGCAGCAAAAATAGAGCCAGGAGCTCCTCCTCCAAAGGAACGTATACATGCATTATCGCTTCTCTCGAATAATGGTATACCGGTAGGCCTTAGACTTGACCCTATAATACCATTTCTTAATGATGACGAACAAGGTATTAATGAAGTATTAGAGGCTGCAGCCAATGTAGGAGTAAAATTTGTTGTATCCTCTACGTACAAAGCTAGACCAGATAATTTCTCGCGGATGGCGAAGGCATTCCCAGAGTTAGCTAAGCGGTGGACAAGGCTTTACCGCGTAGAGGGCAAGTGGATGTATGGCTACTGGTATCTTCCAAGCAGCCTACGCAAAAGGCTCATGGAGCGCGTAGCTATCTTGGCCAGAAGGCACGGGCTAAAATTCGCTACATGTCGTGAGGGATTTCCTCATCTTCATACTGCGCCATCTTGTGACGGCTCACACCTTATACCTAGATTTAAACCGAATACTACCATGAATAAACGATAATGTTAAAGATGACAGCTCTTTGTATACTCTTTCAGCTTGTTTGACAAGTCTAGGAGGAGGCCACACTTTAGGTTTATTGTACTCCATATAACATTCTCTGCATATTCGTATAGCTACGGTTACCTGCCGACTACAATATGCACATATAGGCCTAGCACATATGGGACACGTGGTTATGGCTAAGTGTTCATTACATAGTTTACATAGGGCTTCATTGCAAATCCTACATATTCCCTTTTCGACTTCATAGTCCTTTGAGCATACTCTCCTACCACACTGATTACACTGTTTTTCAGCAGGATTTATACTACAAACTTCACATTTCACTCTTCTTCCTCCTCTTCTTCAATAACCTCCTCTTCCTCCTCGACCTCTGCTTCTTCACTTATTATCTTGAGATCTCGCATTATTTTATCTACAATTGCCTTCGCCTTTGATGTATCCTTAGTGTTTTTAACGTATATTTTTACTATGTAGTCGTCATTGTAGGGTTCTATTAATGCTAATAGTTCGGGAGCATATACATGAAGTCTCGTGGCAAAACGGCTTATCTTGGTTGATGTAACGATTGTCTCGTAGGCCAGCTTATACCCGTTCACCGGGACTGTCCTAACCGCTTCAGCAACCATGCCATAAGGAGCTGAACGTGATGATCTTGATGGTTTTCTACGACGTGTTGAAGACGACTGTATAGTATATACTTCTTTTATCCTAAGCCATTGATCACCATACTTTATGTAAACTGGCAACCCTCTTCCACCCTACTTGAAACAGTTTAGGGAGCCTTTTATTTCATACAACGACGCCCAGTTTGTCCTTTATGACACGTTTACGCACAAGCATTTCATAGGTCCTCCATATCCGTTTTAGTGTTACGTGCCGAGTTTCAAAACCCTTTGACCTCAATACCTTTATAACATGGTCCGGGAAATTATCGGGATGGCCATAAAATGTTGATAAGGCCTCAATTATTGCTTCTACTAAATCGCTATTGGAGGGATACGGTTTTTTCTTACGTTTATGAGTAGTAAGTATTTCGCGCTCAGCTTCAAGTATATCATCGAGTACATCAGGCGGTACATAGTCGATCGATTTATTAGGCTCAGATGACATTCCTTCACGCCCCTATTTATCTCTCTTTTTCACTTAGTCTTACAGATATAACTAAACGTCTCCGCATCCGACCAGTAGATTGTATACCAACGGTTTCTGCTGTATACTTTGCCTTAACTATGTACTTCTTCGCTAATTCTCTAATAAAACGTGATGCAACACCACGCTCGTAGAATAGTATATCTAAGCCCTTCTTTCCTCGGTCAAGAATGTCTATTGTTCTTTGAGCAATGCTTGTATTTTTCGATAGGATTTCCTCAATGATATTATAAAGGCTGTCAGCGCCTAATCCACGAAGTTGAACA
>JALTZQ010000135.1:2111-3019 GCA_027046105.1 Pyrodictiaceae archaeon | reverse complement strand
CGGAGCCCTTATCGGGTTCGCAGGCGTAGGCGGACACGAGGACCCGCAGTCGCCTATCCGTCCGCTCGATCACTTCGGACAAACTCCTCAATTTCCAAAAGATTCTTGGCAATACGTTCCGGCCTATAGAACTCAATACGGCGCAAACTCGCCTGACTTAACTGTGCCCTCTTTTCTGGATTATTAATCAAATCCGCCAGCACTTCAGCTAATGCCTCAGGATCATCAGGCGGAACTAGGCGTCCATATTCTCCATAGCCCAGAATCTCTTTAGGTCCGCCTGGACAGGAGGTGGCCACGACCGGCAGACCAAGCGCCATCGCTTCCACAATTACCATTCCGAATCCTTCCCATCTGGAAGCATGCACGAAGATATCACTTTGGGCCATGTAAGGATATGGGTTAGGAACGTATCCCAGGAAATTTACCTCCTCTTCAAGCCCTAACTGTTTTGTCCTCTCTTCCAACTGCCGACGCAGAGGCCCATCGCCGAGAACCGCGAGTCTGAATTTATTTAGTCCTTCCTTGTGAAGAATATGAAGTGCCTTAAGAACAACATCTATTCCTTTTTGGTGTATAAGCCTGCCAACAGCTACCAAAGTACAAGAATCGCGACAGTTCTTACAATCTGACCCGGCAGCCTTCTGTATCGATTCCGAACTACAAGGATTAGGGAGAACAAAGACCTGATTTAGCTTGAGTTCCTGCTTCACTTCTTCAGCCACATCCGTTGATGTAGCCGCAACCGCTGCACTCCACCTATAAAGCAATCGGCGGAGAAGCGGAGCCGTATGCCTCATTCCCGTCGGTAAGAAGGGCCTGTCATACGACAAGAAAGTTTGCTCCCACGGAACCACGGGCACTCTAGCTAGGCGGCCCGCTGCAAGCGCCGGCAGGGCGCCATGAGC
>JALTZQ010000135.1:0-2101 GCA_027046105.1 Pyrodictiaceae archaeon | reverse complement strand
GAGCCGGTGTTACGAAGGCAAGTGAGGGCCTGTGTTGTTTGAAATATTGAACCAATGGTAGGCTTGCCAAGCGTGTTCGGGTACCGAAGCCGATTTCCCTTATCCGGTCGTTCACCTGCCTTACGCCCTTTGGGTCTTGCAGGAAAATAATGTCTACGGTCCGGTCATGGTACGACAGACCTTCCGCAAGCCACCGGATCAGGCGCGGGAAAGGTCCACCCGAACTTCCCCAGGTGATTAGCGAAATTAGTCTCTTCATCATTCTACTCCGGCAGGCCTAAGATATGGACTCCATAAGAGGTTCTTCCCAGTTGATGCACCGAGTAGTTTAGTAACATTAAAATTGCTCCACCATGCTTAGCGCTGTCCTCATCATTGAACTCAACAATTACGACCGGTCGGAATCTTCTCAATGTTTCTCGTGCGCCTTTTAAAACATCAACTTCCCCACCTTCAACATCAATTTTTATAAGGTTCACCCTGTCCAGATCATTTTTGTTCATTACATATTCGTCAATTGTTGTCATTTCCACCAGCCTACTCTCTTTGCCAACGGGACGATGAGCAGAGCTAGACGTTCCAAGTCCACCTACTGGATCTTCATGGAGCCAAAACTCAACCATCCCTGACTTCGCACCTACGGCAAGGGTTTCTACGGCGATGTTAGCAAAGTGATTCCTGCGGGCTGATTGCAGAATCCGTTGCTTTAGTTCGTTAATGGGCTCAAAAGCAATTACACGCCCCTCTGGGCCGCAAAGTCGAGCGAAGATCATTGTATAAAAGCCAATAAATGCTCCTATATCTAAGACCACCCAACCCGGTTTTACTGTGCGAAGTAACCACCTCACCACATGAGGTTCGTGATAGCGGGTGACAAACAGACGCTCCCCCGGGCGACTCATATCAATGTACAGATAAAGAGGCCAAGGCAGACCCGGGATTTCCAGTGCTTGAAGTCCTGACTTTTGGTAGATGAAATTGCGCCAGTAATCAATCCACCCTACTTTTAATAGTCTATCTTTCAGTTGAGGAGGAATGGAGCGGGAGAATGCCGCCATGCCTTTCGCGAGAAATCGCTTCATTTCTTTGCCTCCAGAGATAATTCTATTAGCCGGAATAACGTTAGCGATAGTTTGTCTTTCTGAGAGGCTGGTGATCCATTGGTTGTTAAACAAAAGGTAAGGCGATAAAGAAGATACAACTGAAAAAGTTCTGGGACGCTTGATTCCTTTGCCCCGACAGTCTTCCAATACTGGTCAACACACCCATCCGACAAGTGAAGCACTGAGTCCAAAATCTTTTGAGGGTTAAGGCCGATCACTAGCAAGAGCTTCTGCACCTGAAAATGAAAGATATCATATCCAGAAGGTGCTTCCTTCTGCGCATACTCCCAGTCATACAGATAGAGCCCGCTGTTAACCTGAAAGGCGTTCCACGGGGCAAAGTCGCCATGGGCGAAATGGAGCGGGACTTCCTCTCCTTTCCACTGCTCTTTTACAGCGTCGACCGCTTTCAAAAGGAGATGTCGCCAGTAAACACTCTCCACTCTTTGAAGTCGGTCCACAATCTGCTGCCAGAAAGCGGTTTCCTGCAAGGGTCGCCACTGCATCCCTGTCTCTGCAAGGGCGCGCAACGCCTTCACGTATTCAGCGGTCAAGCGGCCGCGAGCCGGACGGGCATCGGAAGGGGGTGGTCCCTGGACGCAAAGCACCCTTCCCCCCACCTCGCCGAAGTAGAGAAGCCGGGGGATTTCAAAGGGTAGATCTTGTCTCTGAAGCACTTCAAGCGTCCGTGCTTCGTTCCACACCAGATCTTTTGTTGCCTCGTTCCAACCCACCTTCACATACCCCAGCACCCTGCCATCCTCGGTAAGCACCTGCACGACGGGCTTCCGATGGGGTCCCGGAGTGCCAAGGGAAACGGCCAGCAAGAGGTCCCGACGCCCGAAAACCCTTTCCAGCATCCCCTCCAGTTCGTCCAGATTCAGGCGAATCTCGGGGAGCAGATACCGCGCGATGCCGGTTTTGAGCCCCAGCGTGAGAAGGCCCTTGGCCAGCCTCGCCTGCGGCTTCTGGGGCGCATAGAGGGAAAGCGCCTGCAC